>CAZDRW010000808.1:0-1505 GCA_964507555.1 uncultured Desulfarculaceae bacterium | reverse complement strand
CCGCCGGCATGATCCTTTTCGAGAATTACGACATCCGCGCGGTCACCCTGGGGGTGAACCTCAAGGACCTGGTGCATCCCGACCCCTTTCGCATGGCCCAGGCCGCGGGCCAGCGCCTCGGCCAGTGGGGTTCCCGCCTGGCGGCCGAGGCCGAGGCGGTGTCCGAGTCCCTGGGCGTGCCCATCGTGAACAAACGGCTCTCCATTACGCCCGCAGCCTGGCTCATCGAGCCCTGTCCCGATCAGAACGCGCCCATCATTCTGGCCCAAGCCCTGGACCAGGCGGCCACCGAGGCGGGCATCGACTTTGTGGGCGGCTTCGGAGCCTGGGTGCAGAAAGGCTCCACCAAGGCCGATATCCGGCTCATGGAATCCCTGCCCCGGGCGCTCAGCGTCACCCAAAGACTCTGCGGCTTCTTGAACCTGGCCACCACCCGGGCCGGCATGAACCTGGACGCCATCGCCCGCCTGGGCGAGCTGCTCTTGGAGATGGCCGCGGCCGCCCCCCAGGGCATCGCCTGCGCCAAGTTCGTGGCATTCGCCAACGCGCCGGAGGACAATCCCTTCATGGCCGGGGCCTTTCACGGGCCGGGCGAGGCCGACGTGGCGCTGAACGTGGGCATCAGCGGGCCGGGCGTGGTGCGCAGCGTGGTGGAGCGCCACCCCGACTGCGACCTGACCATGCTTTCGGAGATAATCCGCCGCACCGTGTTCAAGATCACCCGCGCCGGCGAGCTGGTGGGACGCGAATTGGCCAAGCGCCTCGGCGTGGAGTTCGGAGTGGTGGACATCAGCCTGGCCCCCACCACCGCCATCGGCGATTCGGTGGGGCGCATCCTGCAGGCCATGGGCCTAGAGCAGGTGGGGGCGCCCGGCACCACCGCCGCCTTGGCGCTTCTCATCGACGCCGTCAAAAAGGGCGGCTCCATGGCCAGCGGCCGGGTGGGAGGGCTATCCGGCACCTTTATCCCGGTGAGCGAGGACCTGGGCATGATCGAGGCGGTGGAGCGCGGCGCGCTAAATCTGGAAAAGCTGGAGGCCATGACCGCGGTGTGCTCGGTGGGCCTGGACATGTTCGCGGTGCCCGGCGATACCCCGGCCCATGCCTTGTCCGGCATCATCGCCGACGAACTGGCCATCGGCATGGTCAACCACAAGACCACCGGCGTAAGGGTGATCCCGGTTCCCGACATGCAAGCCGGCGACAGCGTGGATTTCGGCGGCCTCTTGGGCAGGGCGCCGGTGATGCGGGTCAATCCTTTCAGCGGCGAGAAATTAATCCGCCGCGGGGGCCGTCTGCCCGCCCCCTTGAGCGCTTTGCGCAACTAGCCGGTTCGCGCCCTTTATACTTGTGCTGCCCGATCGGCTATTATCTGGCATAATTAACCTATAGCCAGCCCCCCCAAGGCCGCATCTATGCACCAGGCAGCCCAAAAAGTCTCCGCCGAACGGAGCCGGGAAATGGCCCGGGTCAAAAAGCCCCAGGTGTGGTGTTATTTTTCCATA
>CAZDRW010000807.1:0-1513 GCA_964507555.1 uncultured Desulfarculaceae bacterium | reverse complement strand
CGCGGCCGGAAAGATCACGTCGGCGAAACGCGTGGTCTCGGTGGGGAAAATATCGTTGCACACCATGAACTCGGCGCTCTCCAGGCAATGCTCCACATGATGGATGTCGGGCTCGGTGTTGGCCAGGTTCTCGCCGAACACCCAGAACGCCTTGACCGCGCCGGTGACCAGACCGTCCATCATGGCGGGCATCATGAGGCCGTTTTTGTCAGACAGTTTCACGCCCCAGGCTTTTTCAAATTTCTCGCGGGCCGCGGGGTCCTCCACCTTCTGATAGCCGGGATAAACGTTGGGCAGCGCGCCCATGTCGCAAGCGCCTTGCACGTTGTTCTGGCCGCGCAGAGGATTCACCCCGCCGCACTCGAAGCCCACGTTGCCTAGTAGCATCTGCAAGTTGGCACAGGACATCACGTTGTTCACCCCGCAGGTGTGCTCAGTGATGCCGAGCGTATAGATCAGCATGGCCGGCTTCACCGAAGCCAGGAAGCGGGCGGTTTGGCGGATCTCCCCGGCCGGCACTCCGGATATCTCGGCTGCCCGCTCGGGCGGATACTCCAGCACCTTGGCCTTCAAGTCCTCAAAGCCCACGGTGCAGGAGTTCACGTATTTTTCGTCGTACAGGTTTTCCGTGATCAAGACATGCATGAGGCCGTTCAAAAGCGCGATGTCGCTGCCCACCTTGAGCGGCAAGTGCACATTGGCAAAATCAGTGAGCGCCGTGGCCCGCGGATCCACCACGATGAGCTTGGCCCCGTTCTGCACCGCGTTTTTCAAGAACGTGGAGGCCACCGGGTGGGCCTCGGTCATGTTGGAGCCGATCACAAAGAACATCTTGGCCTTGGGAAAATCGGCGAAGGAATTGGTCATGGCCCCCGAACCGAAAGATGTCGCCAGACCGGCGACCGTGGGAGCGTGTCAGGTTCGTGCGCAGTGATCGATATTATTGGTACCGATCACCGCGCGGAAAAGCTTCTGCATTTGATAGGAGTCTTCATTAGTGCTGCGTGCGCAGCTCACCCCGGCTAGGGCGTCGGGCCCGTGCGCCTCCTTTATCTCCGTTAAGCGCCGGGCCACCAGATCCAAGGCCTCGTCCCAGGAAGCCTCGCGGAACTCGCCATTCTCCTTGATGAGCGGGGTGGTGAGGCGCTCCGTGGAATGGATGAAGTCGAAACCGAAACGCCCCTTCACGCACAAACGCCCCAGATTGGGGCGACCGTCCTCCACTCCGGTCACCTTGATGATCTTTCCATCCCTCACGTGCAGCCAAAGCTGGCAACCCACCCCGCAATAGGGGCAGGTGGTGCGCACCTTTTCAGCCTCGTGTCCGTTTGCCTTGCCGTAGGCCTTTTTTTCGAAAAGTGCACCCACGGGGCAGGCCTGGATACATTCGCCGCAGTGGGTGCACTTTTCGTAATCAACCAGAGGATGCCAGTTTTCAAGATCCTGGGCCGTGAGTCGGGCGGTAGTCTCGATGGCCAGGTTCACCTGCACTTGGTTGCAGGCCAAAGCGCAA
>CAZDRW010000806.1:0-1513 GCA_964507555.1 uncultured Desulfarculaceae bacterium | reverse complement strand
AGTGCATCCCATGGCAGAGGGCCGGCGGCGCGACGACCCCTGGCAAGCCCTGACCGAATTGACCGCAGCCTGGCCCCAGCATCCCTACGCCCTTATCACGCCCGCCACCATCCGCCAGGCTTTCTACGAGTTCACCGCCTGCCTGGCTCAAGGCGGACTGCTCTACCAAGGCCATGAGCAAAAGAACCTCAGGGTTCTCACCTCGGCCGGCACCATTAAGCACACTTACCGGGTTCCTCACACCATGTGGTCCGGAGTCCAGGCCCTGGAACAAGGCCTGCCCACTTTGCTGGTGGACTTCAAGGGCATGAAGGATTTCAACCTGGCTCAAGCGGCTGAGGTGCAGAAAGCAGCCTGGCCCGGTTTGCGCCACCAGCGCCTGGAATTGGCTGGCTACCAGGGTGATCTGCATAGCGAGGCCCTGGCCTGGGACCTGGCCTTGGCCGGGGGCCGCGAAAAACTGGCCAGCCAAATCAAGCCCCGGATCAAAGGCGAACAGGCGGTGGGCCTGCCGGCCATTTTAGGGATCAGCGACACCCTATTGGTCAAGGCTCATATGGAAGAGCTCTTAGGCGTGGCCGTGTTTGAAGTTCCCACGCCGCCGCCTTCCATCGCCGGGCTCAGGCTGCGGGAGGTGATGGGCCAGGCTCTGGGCGCCATGGGGGTGGAACTACTTTTTAAACAGCGGGTGACCAGCTTCCGGGCGCTGGCTGACGGATCTTTTAGGTTCGAGACCACGGCGGGCGAATCCGGGCGGGCGGTGCGGGCTCAGGGCGCAATCCTGGCTGGGGGGCGCTTCATAGGTCAGGGCCTGCAAAGCGACCGCACCCGGATCTGGGAGCCCCTGTTCGGCCTGCCGGTGCGCCAGCCGGATGGCCGGGAGAACTGGCATCTCCCGGATTTTTACGATCCCAGCGGCCACCCCATCAACCAGGCCGGGCTGCAAACCGACGCCAAGCTGCGGCCCTTGGCCGAATCGGGCCAACCAGCCTATGCCAACCTGTTCGCGGCCGGAACCATCCTGGCCCAGCAGGATTGGATGCGCCAGAAATGCGGCTCGGGCCTGGCCCTGGCCACCGCCCTGGCCGCGGTGGAGGCCTTCCTGGCCAGCCAATGACGCCTGCCCTGGAAAACGGCGGGCCGGGGATTGAATTGCGTGGCCAAACTTGACAAGATAGTCCAGCTATTCCGTGGGCCGTTGCCAGGGTTTGGCGCTAGGCCTTTGGCATTATGAACCGCTGCAATTTCAAAGGAGCTTGCCATGGCTGATTACGTGGGCGCGGTGGATCAGGGCACCACCAGCAGCCGATTCATAATCTTCGACCGCCAGGGCCGGATCAAAGCCGCGGATCAGAAGGAGCACGAGCAGATATTCCTCCATCCCGGCTGGGTGGAGCACGATCCCCTGGAAATCTGGCGCAACACCCAGGAGGTGATAAAGGGGGCCTTGGCCCAGGCCGGGCTAAAGGGTTCGGACCTGGCGGCCATCGGCATCACCAACCAGCGCGAGACC
>CAZDRW010000805.1:0-1514 GCA_964507555.1 uncultured Desulfarculaceae bacterium | reverse complement strand
GTCCTCCGGGTCGGCCACAAATCAACCGTCGAACTCGGAGCGGCGATCCAGTGATCCGTCAGCGGGCCTGCTGGTCAGCAGGAAGAAGACCTTGGCCTGAATGCGTTTGGCTAGATTGAAGGCGTGAATTACCGGGGCCAGGTCGCTCTCCCGTGAATCCATTCCCACCAGAATCCGTTCCATGCTCCACTCCTAAACGGTTGCAACGCCTAGGAGCAATAAGCGGACCAACGCTTATATGGTTGTAATTAATAGGAAAAAATATATAGACGGTCCCGCAGGGCCGTCCGTTTTTCAAATTGAAACACAAGGCTGCTCTTAAATACCTTATTGATTAGATTTGATAAGCAAAGGAAGGGTCCGAAAAGCTTGTTTCAAATTGAAAAATGGCGGTCAATTTTCCAGGCCGTATTTTTTGAGCTTGCGCCAAAGGGTGGTGCGGGGCAGGCCCAGGATCTTGCAAGCCAGGCCCTTGTTGTGGCCGGTCTTGGCCATGACCTTGGCTATGTGCCGGCGTTCCACTTCTTCCAGGGGTTGCAGCTCCTCACCCTCGTAGGAGCGGAACTCCAGGTCCCGCAGATCAGGCGGCAGGTCGGCTACCTTGATGATCTTATCATCGCAGAGGGCCACCGCCCGTTCGATGATATTCTCCAGCTCGCGCACGTTGCCGGGAAAGCCGTAGCGCTGAAGCAGTTCCATGGCCTCCCTGGAAAGACGCGGCTCGGGCCTGCCCGCAGCCTGGCTGTAAAGCTGGCAGAAATGCGTGGCCAGCAGGGGGATGTCTTCCCTGCGTTCGGCCAGGCGCGGCAGGCGCAGGGTGACCACGTTGAGGCGGTAGAAGAGGTCCTCGCGCACCGCGCCCTCGGCCACAGCGTTTTTCATATCGCGGTTGGTGGCCGAGACCACGCGAATATCCAGGCTGATGGGCTTGGTCCCCCCCACCCGCAGGATGCGCTTGTCTTGGATCACGTGCAACAGCTTCACTTGCATGGGCAAGGGCATTTCGCCGATCTCATCCAAGAAAACCGTGCCATGGGCGGCCGACTCGAGCAGGCCAATCTTGGTGGCCGAGGCCCCGGTGAAAGAGCCCCGTTCATGTCCGAAGAGCTCGTTGGTGATGAGTTCCTCGCTGAAACCGCCGCAGTTGAAGGATACGAAGGGGCGTCCCGCCCGGGGGCTTAAATCGTGGATGGCCCTTGCCGCCAGTTCCTTGCCGGTGCCGCTCTCCCCCTCGATAAGCACGTTGCAGTCAACCAGAGCCACCTTCTTAATCATGGAGTAGACCTCGCGCATGGCCGGGCTGGCGCCGATGAAGCGCTGAAAGCTGCTGCTGCGGCCAATTTCGTCTTTAAGGCGCTGGTTTTCCTCTCTCAGATGCTGCTTCTCCAAGGCGCTGTGGGCCAAGTGCCTTATCTCCTCCAGCTTAAAGGGCTTGGTTACGTAATGATAAGCGCCCTGCTTCATGGCCTGGATGACGCTGTCTATGGAGCCGTGGCCGGTGATGATGATGACTT
>CAZDRW010000804.1:1110-1518 GCA_964507555.1 uncultured Desulfarculaceae bacterium | reverse complement strand
ACGCATAGATGCAGGCCACCACCGCCGCCTCGTTGGCGGTGAAGGCACCCGAGAAAATTCCGCCGAAGATGATTACCGGCAGCATCAGCGACCAGAACCCCTTGCGGAAGGCGTCCCACGCCTCCGGCCAGGTCGGCTTGGGCGCCTCCACAAAGCCGGGATTGCGCCTGGCCCATACATAGGCATAGGCGCACATGCCGGCCATGATCAAAACGCCGGGCACAAAACCGGTGAGGAACAATCCCTCCAGGGAGCAGGCGCTTACCATGGAGTAGAGAATCATGGAGATGGAGGGCGGAATGATCACGCCCAGGTTGGGCGCGGCGGTCATGCAGCCTATGGAAAACCGTTCGTTGTACTTGTTGTCCATCAGGGCCGGAATCATGAAGCCGCCGATGGCCACCACCG
>CAZDRW010000804.1:0-1100 GCA_964507555.1 uncultured Desulfarculaceae bacterium | reverse complement strand
CCACCACCGTGGCCACCGTGGAACCGCTGATGGCGCCGAAGAGGCCGCAGGCCAAGATGCCGGCCATGGCCAGGCCGCCGGGCAGCCAACCCACCACCACGTTGGCGAAGCGGATCAGCTTGTCCACGATGGAGCCGCCGGTCATCACGTTGCCGCAAAGCACGAAGAACAGCACCACCACCAGGGCAAATTTGTCCATGGACAAATAAAAGGTGCTGGCGATCATCAAGGGATCGGCCGGAGTGAACAGCGCGATGCCGACAAAACCGGTGAAGAAAAGGCAAAGGAACACCGGAACCGTGCATGCCATGCTTCCCAGCAGCAGCGCGATTATGATGATGTAACTAAGATCCATCCCCTCTCAGCCTTTCCTTATGCAGCCTGCTTTTGGCGCTTGGTTTCCTCGTAGTCCTTGTAAATATTCTGCACGGTGCGAATGAACATCAAAAAACCCATGACGGGCAAGACCAGGTAGAGCAACACAAAGGGCACCTCCAGAATGATGGACTTTTGAAAGGTGTCATACTTTTGGATGGATAGGATTATGCCGTAGTAAAAAATAAGAACGGAAAACAAGAGCACTGAAATATGGCTCACCCAGCCCAGCGGCACCTTGAAGCGCGGAACCAGCTGCACCAGGGCGTCGATGGTAATCATGGATTTCTTCTTGATGGCCAGGGAGCAGCCCAAGAAGGTGCTGTAAATGATCACGTCGCGGATCAGTTCCTCGGACCAGGCCAGGGTGTAGGAGAACTCGTAGCGCAGGATAACTCCCACGAACAAGGCGACGAGCCCCACCACCACCATGAGGTAGAGGAACCACTCCTCAAAAGGTGTGAGAACTTTATCCAGGACATCTAAAATGCGGCCAAACATTTTGCGCCTCGCTTGGCGGGGGTTAGGCCGGGGGGCGCATATGCGCCCCCCAAAGCCTAATTAAGTTCAAGCTCGGTTTACTTGGAGTAGCCCAACAAGGTCTGCACCTCTTTTAGGTACTCGGGACCAATTTCCTTGGCATACTCTTGGTGAACCTTGTCGCCTTCTTTTTGCAGGGTAGCCAGGTCAGCCTTGGAAAGTTCCCAGAACTTCACGCCGGCTTT
>CAZDRW010000803.1:0-1531 GCA_964507555.1 uncultured Desulfarculaceae bacterium | reverse complement strand
GAGACTTCCCGCTCACTGGAGCCGCCGCCTAACAGCACCGCCACCCGCAAGCGCCTTTTGCTGGTGTTGAGATTCGAGCTCATTTTGGTCTCTGCAAAAGCATGATGTCATGCGGTGTGTGCCGGAGAGATATGGGGCTGAATATGAGCTTCTCAGCCCGTTTGGAATTTTCCAAACCGGTTTTTATCCGAGCCAGGCGCTCAGGGTCTCCGTTGCCGTAGCGCTCCGCGATATATTCGAAACGGGCGTCAAGGTCCACGATCTGGTCGTGGGTCACCCGTTTATCCGCATAATTGACCACCATGGTTTCGTCCAGGGGGTGATCATGGGCAAGATATACGTGGTTGGCAACCAAATAGCCCAGTTCGGGGTAACCAAGCCGGTTCATAATCTCGCCGCCTTCTTGGGCATGCAGGCGCGTAGTCCCCAGACAAGGGGTTTTGGCGATGTCATGCACCAAGGCCCCGATTTCCACGGCCTTACGATGCAGAAGGACGCCGGCATCGGCCAGCCAGTCAGTAATGGCCAATGCGACATAACAGACCATTTCCGAGTGCTCGCGGATGTTGTCCAGCATGTGATAGTCATCCCACCAAGCGCGGGCCTGGTCCACATCGGGCAAGGGGGTAAGCTCGGTAATGGGTAAATAATCATCCATTTATGAAGACCTCGATCTTGCTGGGTTTTGCGCCGCCTTTTAGTTTTTTTACCATGCCTTTGATGGTGGCTTCCAAAAGATGGGCCACAAACGGGTTTAAGTCAAGATCCGCGCCGTTTACCTTAAGGTTGACCGTTTCCCGGCTGGCGAGAGAAGGCCCGGGCAGGTTGGCCAGAACAAAATCCGCCACCGACTCCGGATCATCAGTGTTCAACACGGGCAGGCCCTTTTCCTGGCCTTGGCCGCCGCGGCGGGCGAGAGCCAAAATCCGGCCCTCTTGTGGCAGCAAGGGGTTTTTGCCGGGCGCAACCACTTCTATTTTAAGGATATCGGCGTTTTTAAACCCCTCCGCGATAACCAAGTCCATGCCCTGCATATAATCGGCGGCTATTTGGGCGGGACCAGCTTGCGCGGCCTCTGGCGGGGCGAAAAGCCAGACCCCTCCCGCATGAGCCAAGGCCACGCGCTGGGCCCCGGCCTGAAGCAGAAGATCGCTATCTTTGGGTTGGTCCGAGGCCTGAAGAGGCTCCGGGTGGCCATGATGCTTGATCGCCCCAACCTTCAGCCCCTTTTTGGTTAGCGCGGCGATAACCTGGCTCACCAAGGTGGTTTTGCCCGAGTTGGAGGCGCCGCAAAAGCCTATAAGGGGCAACATGCTGATATCTCCATGCATTACAACCAGCTATTTTGATCAGCTGATTAAGGTCTTCAACTGTAAATTGATACCAAAACCAACAAGAACAGTCTATGCTTTAGATTGTCGGCGGTCAAGGCAGCCTTGGCCAGCCCAGGGGCTTGCCCCGGAGATTAGCTTTTGCTACAAAGTGTATATTATTTGGAAGAAGTGACCAAACCCAAACCGGCATATCAAGT
>CAZDRW010000802.1:0-1538 GCA_964507555.1 uncultured Desulfarculaceae bacterium | reverse complement strand
ACACAAGGGCGTCGGCGCCGGAGCCGATTGCCTGCTTGACCCGTTCAAAGGCGATGTCGCCGCCCAACTCGTTGTCAAAGGCCTTGACGCCGCCGCCGCCGCCGCAGCACTTGGCCAGGGCGCGGTTCTGGGCGAACTCCAATAACTCCACGCCGGGGATGGCGCTGATGACATTGCGCGGAGGCTCATACACGCCCAAATGACGTCCCAGGTCGCAGGGATCGTGATAGATGACCTTCAGTTCCTTCTTTTCCTTTAGCTTCAACTTGCCTTCGTTGATCAAGCGCTCCATGGTCTCCACGATGTGCTCGGCCCGGTAGCCGTCTTTGTGGCCCTCGTGGTCGTAAATATCGGCAAAGGTTTTGTGGCAGCCGGCGCAGGTGGTGAGCACCGTATCGATGCCGGCCTTCTTGAAGAGCCCTTGGTTGGCCTTAGCGACCTTGTGGAAGGTGTCCATGTCGCCCACCAGATAGGCCAGGTATCCGCAGCAGACCTCTTCCTCGCCCAGAGTGGTGAAGTCGATGCCGGCGGCCTCCAGGATTTTCATCACGCTGGGGATGATTTTCACGTCCTGGTAGGAGGCCGAGCAGCCCAGGTGCAACAGATTGGGGGCCGGCTTACCCACCGGCGCGCCCTCGGGGTAGGAGTCGGTGCGCTTGGCCTTGGGCTGGCTGAAGGGGTTGCCCATATCTATCATGTCGGCCATGAGCTGCTTGAAGATCTTGGGCAGATAGCCCTTTTCCACCAGCCGGCGGCGAGCGGCCTGCACGATAGCGGCCACATTGACCTGGGCCGGGCAGGTGAACTTGCAGTTAAGACAGAGCATGCATTGATAGAGGCGCTCGGCCACCTCCTTGCTGGGGCTCAGATTGCCGGTCAGCATGTGGAAGGCCAGACTGACCCGGCCGCGGGCATTCATGGCCTCCAGGCCGCTTTGGGCGTAGGTGGGGCAGCCCAGGCGGCAGAAGCCGCACTGGATGCAGGCCACGATCTCATTGTCCACCAGGCCGCCGAAGGTTTTAACTTTCTTAAGCCCCTTGCGCAGCGGCTCGAAGGCGCTGTGGTCGAAGATGTCCTTGATGGAGCCTTCCAGGCCCAGCTTGTGGGGGTTGAGGATGTTTTTGGGGTCCAGGGCCTTTTTGATCTTGCCCATGATCTCTAGGCCGATTTCGCCAACTTCGGTTCCAATGTAGGGCGCCTTGGCCATGCCTAGGCCGTGCTCGGCGCTCATGGTGCCGCCCATCTCGGTGGTGACGTCCACCAGCTCGAAGGCGATTTTCTTCACCGCCTCCCATTCATCCTTGTTCTTCACGTCCATGATAAAGGTGGCGTGCAGGTTGCCGTCGCCGATATGGCCGAAGGTGGCGATGGGGAAGCCGTGCTTATGGCCAATGGCCTGGATGGCGTTGATGGTGGCCGGAATCTTGGTCAAGGGAACCCCGAAATCCTCCATGAGGGGAACCAGGCGGTAGCCGGGCTTCAGGCGGCTCATGGCCGGCACCAGCTTGTGCCGCGCCTCCCAGAGGGGGGCCTTTTCG
>CAZDRW010000801.1:0-1550 GCA_964507555.1 uncultured Desulfarculaceae bacterium | reverse complement strand
CCGAGGCATTGGGCATCACCCCCTCGGCCGTTTCCCAGCACCTGAAGGTCCTGCGCTTCGCCGGGTTGGTCAGCAGCCAGCGCAAAGGATATTGGCTGCCCTACGATCTCGATCATGACTCCCTGGAAAAATGCGGCGAAATGCTTAGCGGAGTTTGCGCCTGCGGCTGCCAGGGTTCCTGCCGGGGCGGGAATGCCGATCCGGTCAAGGCGGGGGAGAATTTGTCCCAATTGAAGAAGCACGAGCGCGAACTCAAGAAGGAACTGGAGAGGGTGCTGGCTAGGATCGAGGCGATTGAAGCCGGCAAGTAGGCTCCCTATTTTTTTGCAGATTGATTAAGTAGTTGCTTCAAAGCTTAAATAGAAACTCCGGCGCGCCGAGGCGCCGTTGCGATCATGAGGCACCGCGGCCCCGCCTGCCAGCCGGGCGGGCGCTGGCGGAAGCAACCCAAACGCGCAAGAAACCAAAAAGGAGGTCAATGCGATGTGTGGACCAAGCATGGCGGCGAGATTCAGGGGATGGGAGAGCTGCGCTTGCGGCTGCTGCGGCTGCGGCTGCGGACCGCGATCCAGCAGGGGTTCAGCGCCCCAAATGGAGCATGAGCGCCTGGAGCGCTACCGGGCCCAGCTTGAAAAGGAGCTGGCCGGAATCGCGGAGCGCATCAAGGGCTGCACGTGCGAGTAAGGCCGGATTGACCCCGGGGGGGAGTTCCCCCCGGGGCTTGCCTGGCCGCACCGGCCGCCACCCCCTGGCAATAGCCGACGCCAAGGGGTATTTTTTAAGGCTCGGCGCGGGCGGGCCGCGCCTGGAAACCGGATGACCGATTACGCCGCAAGCCAGGCGCTTCACAGGGAATCTAAAGGCGATGCAGATCCAAGTACTGATGCTCCTGGTGTTGGGCCACATCATCACCGACACCACCGGGGGCGCGCTGCCGGCCCTGCTGCCGCTTTTAAAGCAAACCCACGCGCTCAACTACGCCGAGGCCGGGGCCCTGGTCATGGCCATGAACCTGACCTCTTCGGTGATCCAGCCCCTGTTCGGCTATCTCACCGACCGCTGGAATCTGCGCTGGCTGGTGCCGGCCGGGGTGGCGGTGTCCGGGCTGGGCTTTTCCCTTATCGGCCTGGCCCCGGGCTATCTGACCATCATGGGCGCGGTGGTGTTTTGCGGGCTCGGCGTGGCCAGCTTCCATCCCGAGAGCTTCAAGGCGGTCCTCAGCTCCAGCGCCGAGCGCAAGGTGGTGGGCGTTTCCTGGTTCATGGTGGGCGGCAATTTGGGCATGGCCCTGGGCCCCATATTGGTGACGGCCTACTGCGCCTGGCTGGGCTTAAGGGGTGTCTTGCTCTTTGCCATTCCCGGCGTCATCACCGCGGGGCTCATCCTCAGCTATTGGCGGCGCCTTCAAAAGCGCGCCGAAGGCTCCAGCCCGCGCCAGGCCGAGATCCCGACGCTCCAGCCCATGCGCGGCCGCCTTAAGCCCCTTGGCATCCTGATCGGCGCCATCGTGCTGCGTTCCTGGGTCTCCATAGGGGTGACCACCTTTGTGC
>CAZDRW010000800.1:0-1550 GCA_964507555.1 uncultured Desulfarculaceae bacterium | reverse complement strand
CCGAAGGGCCGGCGATGAGCTTTTTAACCTCATACTGGCTCTTCCCGCAGAAGGAGCAGACCAGATCGGAACCCTTGCCGTTAGTCTTTTTTGTCATGACTTATGTCTCCGCCCCCTCTCGCCGTTTACCTAGTCCTCGGGCTCCTCTTCGCGGTGCTCGATGACGTTATCCACCAAACCGTACTCCCTGGCCTCCTCGCCGCCCATGAAGTAATCGCGCTCGGTGTCCACTGAAATCCTGTCCATCTGCTGGCCGGTATGCTTGGCCAGGATCTCGTTAAGCTTCTGCCTCAACTTAAGAATCTCGCGGGCATGTATGTCGATGTCCGTGGCCTGACCCTGCACCCCGCCCATGATCTGATGAATGAGGATGCGCGCGTTGGGCAGGCTGTAGCGCATGCCTTCGGCGCCGGCGGCCAAGAGAATCGCCGCCATGGAACTGGCTTGGCCCAGGCACAAGGTGCTCACCTTGGGCCGGATGTACTGCATGGTGTCATAGATGGCCAGGCCCGCGGTCACCACGCCGCCAGGCGAGTTGATGTATAGGTGGATGTCCTTGCCGGGGTCTTCCGCCTCCAGGAACAACAGCTGGGCGATGATCACGTTGGCCACATTGTCGTCAATGGTTTGGCCCAACAACACGATCCGGTCCTTGAGGAGCCGGGAAAAAATGTCATAAGACCGCTCGCCGCGGCTGGTCTGCTCTATTACAAAGGGAATCAGGGTCATTCGCTGTCTTTCTCGCTTTCGATTGCCGCAGGCGCTGCCTTAGTCTTCTTTAACGGCCTCAGCGGCGGCCGCCGCTTGTTTGGCGGCTTTTTCTTCTGTCTCTTTGGCCAGTTCCGCCGGGTCGACCTTTGTAATTTTAGCATCGGCCTTGATGGCCTGCAACGTCTTTTCTTGCATCACGTCGGCATGCAAGGCATCCATCATATTGTTTTTAGTATACATTTCTCTAACCATCGCCGCCGATTGGCCCACCTGCTCGGCGATCTCGGCTATGCGCTGGTCCAGATCCTCGTCTTTGGCTTCCACTTTTTCCTGGTCCGAGATCTGACCAAGCACTATGCCGGCGCGCACCTTGCGCTCGGCCTGGGGCATAAAGTCGGCGATGATCTTTTCATCATCCAAACCGGCCAGGGACGGGTCCATGCCGCTCTGGCTAAGCCGCTGCTTGAAATTCTTGGCCAGTTCCTCGGCCTCGTCCCGCACCAGGGTCTTGGGCAGGTCGAATTCACCCACCTCGCGGATCAGGTCCAAAATCTGGGTCTGCAATGCCTGATCCTTTTGGCGCTGGTAAGCCTTGTCCAGCTCGGTGCGGATGCGTTCTTTCAGCATATCCAGGCTCTCGAACTCGGGTCCCACCGAACGCGCGAAATCGTCATCCAACTCGGGCAGCTTCTTGATCTTTATCTCTTTCACGATCAGCTTGAAGCGCACCTGGTTGCCGGCCAGCTTGGGATCGCGGTAGTTGTCCTCATATTGGACCTTGGCTTCCACTATGTCGCCGGGCTTGGTTTTCACCAAAGCCACCTCGATCTCCTCCTGCA
>CAZDRW010000799.1:0-1572 GCA_964507555.1 uncultured Desulfarculaceae bacterium | reverse complement strand
GCGTCCGGCGCAGCTGGCGCCAGACCGGCGCCTTTGGCTGGAGGCGGCGCTATGGCGGATGCGACCCTGATCCTTTTGCAGAAAAACGCTTCTTTGCTAAATGGCGCTCTCGAGCAGGCGCTAGGCAAGCCAAGCGCCATGCGCTTGGTGCTCCATACGGCTCCGCCTTTGCCCCAGGCGGCCTACGGGCCCCAAGGCTTGGTGGTTTGGGACGTGGCCGGCTTTGACAGCGGCGAGCTAAGGGAGATGGCGCGGGAGCTATCCTCGGACCGCCTGGGCCTGCTGCTGGCCGGTGGGAACCCAGCCCAGGCTTTTCCGCAGGTCTTGCACCAAGTCAAGCCTTTGGGGATCGTCATCCCCGCTGAGTCCCCCCTGGCGCTGGGCGTCATGTTAGAACTGGCTTGGGCCAATCATAGGCGGAGGCACCAGCTGCGCGAGAATCTGGACCGGCTCCGCCGTGAGCTTTCCGACCGCCTGGTGGTGGAAAAGGCCAAAAAGCTCATCATGGAAAGCTTAGGCTACTGCGAGGACGAGGCCATGCGCCGTTTGCAGCGCTACAGCCGCAACACCAACCAGAAGCTGGCAAGGGTGGCCCAGCAATTGATCGCGGGCTACGATGTGCTGGGCAAGGATGACTAGCCTGCCGGCCTTTCCAGCCGTTGACCCGCACAGGCTAATGATGCCCCAAGCAGTTTAGGCTTGGTTCCGATGCACCTCCACGCCGCACCTACGGCACATATCCTGGAACCTGGCCAGGTCTGCTTCCGTGGCCCGGCAAAAATTTAAAGGCCCTCCTAGATGGCTGTAGGTGCCGTTGAGGATTCTGATGGCCCCGCCGCACTGGCAAGCTCCCTCCACATGGTCATATATATGGCAGGTGCAGTCTTTTACGTTTACCCCGCTCAAGCTGACCGCGCCGCATTTGTCACAAACCGCTGGTATGAAAGGCATGTTCACTCCTTGCAAATCTATTTATAAAAAGGTAAGCATTCGGCTGCCGGACGGCAATCCATGCGGGGTTGACCATGAACGCCGGGCGGCATATTCTGAAGAGCAATCCGCTCTAAAGGCGGATGGAAAGTTACGACCTTGTCAGCGCAGCCTAAATGCTTCGGCCACATCGAGCGGGTATTTCCCATGGGTCCAGGAGGCCTGAGGGAGGTTGCGGCCGAATGCTGGCCCTGCCCCGAGCGGGTGGAATGCCTGCGCCAAGCCGTGGCCAGCCCGGATGGCGGCGACGCGCTTGTGAATGAAATGGCCAAGCGAGAGCAGGATCACACCGGTGGGGTGGCCGGCTTTGTCAAACGCTGGTCGCGCTTAAAGTCCCACAAGCGGCGAAAGGACAACTGATGCACCTGCAATGCCCCTATTGCGGCACCTCTGTGGACGATACCCCCGATGAAGTCAGGCCGGGTGTCCGCCTTTGCCCTACCTGCGGCCAGGAAGTGGATATCGCCGCCCAAGACCCGCCTCCCCCGCCCCCGCCCCAGGACCAGGTGGGCCAGTTGGCGGACGGGCAGGCCCAAGCCGGCCCCACCGAGCACACCCCGGCCTGGGAATTGGATGGCGGCT
>CAZDRW010000798.1:0-1582 GCA_964507555.1 uncultured Desulfarculaceae bacterium | reverse complement strand
TAGGATTCATTTTGCAACAAGCCGGGAGCGAAGGCAAGGAGCCCCTGAACCGGCGCATCACCATAAAAAACCGCCGCCCCATCATCAGGGCGGCGGTTTTTATTTAAGAAAACTTCTTTAGCTGCGCGCCTTACTTCTTCGCCTTGAACTGCTTCAGGCATTCATCCAGAGCGGCGTCCTCGGCTTTCACGTCCTCCAGGGTCTTGCCCTTCATGGAAGCCGGCATGGGCTCCACCCCGTGCTTGATCTTCACGAACTGGGTGCCGGTGATGTCGTAGATGGCCGCGGTCATCACGTCGAACTTGTCCGCGCCCGGGACGTCCTTCACCCGCGCTTTAGCCTGCTCCAGCTCAGGCTCCAGGATGTCGGCCGGGCGGCAGGTGATGGGCTCCTGACCGCGCGCATAGCCCTTCAGCACCTTCTTTTCCACCTCGGGATAAACCTTGGTGGGCGTCTTGCCGTAAAGACCGTAGGCCAGGCCCTTCACCTCGTTAGTCACCAGCTTGTACTTGCCAAAGAGCACGTTCAGCACCGCCTGCACCCCCACGATCTGGCTGGTGGGCGTCACCAAGGGCGGCGTGCCCAGCTCGGCCCGGGTGATGGCCACCTCTTTGTAAACCTCGGCCAGCCGGTGCAGCGCCTTGGCTTCTTTGAGCTGCGATACCAGATTGGAAATCATGCCGCCAGGCACCTGGTGCACCAGGACCCCCGTGTCGATGGGGCTAATCTTGTTGGGCATCCAATAGTCGCGGTATTTGGGCGCTATCTTCTCCAACTCCTCGCCCATCTCCAGCATGAGCTTCAAATCCAAACCGGTGTCGCGCGGGGTTCCTTCCAGGGTAACTATAATGGGCTCCACCGCGGGATGGCTGGTTCTACACGAAAACGGCGCCAGGCAGCAGTCGATTATGTCCACCCCCGCCTCGGCCGCCTTCAGCATGGTCATGGAGCCCATGCCGCTGGTGTAGTGGCTGTGCAGATGGATCGGCGCCTGGCACTTGGCCTTCAAGGCCTTGATCAGCTTGTAGGCGTCGTAGGGCGCGATGATGCCGGCCATGTCCTTCACGCAGATGGAATCGGCTCCCATCTCCTCCAGCTGGCGCGCCTTGTCCAGATAGTATTCAAGATTAAACACCTCGCCGCCCATGAAACGCTCGGTCAGCGAATAGCAGATGGTGCCCTGGAAATGCTGGCCGTTGGCCTTGATGCGCTCCACCACCGCCTCGAAGTTGCGGTAGTCGTTCAAAGCGTCAAAGGTGCGGAACACGTTGATGCCCGCCTCGCAGCTCAGGTCAACGAACTCCTTGGCCACGTCGTCCGCGTAGTTGCGATAGCCCACCAGGTTCTGGCCCCTCAAAAGCATGGCAAACGGCGTGTTCTTGCAATACTTGCGCAGGGTGCGCGGCCGCTCCCAGGGATCCTCCCCCAAAAAACGGCTCATGGCGTCGAAGGTCGCCCCGCCCCATACCTCGGCCGCCCAGAAGCCCGCCTCGTCCAGGCGCTCGGCCACCGGGATCATGTCCTCGGTGCGCATGCGCGTGGCAAAAAGCGACTGCGTGCCGTCGCGCAAGGTCAAATCCAT
>CAZDRW010000797.1:0-1586 GCA_964507555.1 uncultured Desulfarculaceae bacterium | reverse complement strand
CCGGGCCAGGAAAAGTATGGCCTTGCAAAAAAAAATAAGCCGCGCGCGCCTGAAGAGGCTTAAAGGCCGCGAGATGCAGTGCCTGGTGCTGGGGCCCCACCCGGATAGTGACTTGGTGTGGCAGGGTCGGCTAAAAAGCCAAGCCCCCGAGGTGGACGGCGAGGTCATTATCACCCAAGGATTCGCCAAACCAGGAGAAATCGTCAGGTGCCGAATTATGAAGACTCACGCCTACGATGTGGAAGCCGAGATAATTGCGCCAGCACCTATATAATATAGAAGGGGGAACGCGCTTTCGCGGAGCGCAAAGTCATTGCAGGGCAGCTGGCACACTGTACAGGGAAAGGCGCTGGGCATGATTAGGATAGCGGCCATTATCAACCCGCAGCGCATCATGCCCTGGTTATTGGCCTGCCTGTTCCTGGTTTTTTTGGTTGGCTGCGCGGCTCGGGATAACCGCATCGCCGACCTGGCGGAGTTGCCCCAGGCCCCTTCCTGGTATGCGGCCAGGGTGCCGGGGGCGGATTGGCAGATCAGGCCGGGCTTTCAAAAAGGCCTGGCCCGTGAATGGCGGGGTCTTTGGTTCGCGCCCTGGTTTGAACCTGATCCCCAGGCCGGCGCGGAGCATATAAGAGCCGACGGTGAGAAATTTTTAGAGGCTCCGGGCTATGGAGAGAACCTTTTAGCGCGCCAGAAGCCCTATTATCGCGCACTTATAAATAACAGTTCGTGGGAAAATTATCCTAATGCCGGCTGGAGAGGCATTACCATAGGCCCGGCGGATTTGCGCCTCCTGCCCAGCGCCCGCCCGGCGTATTCCGCGCCAGAAGCAGGCGAAGGCTTCCCTTTTGACCGGGTTCAGCAGACCTCGCTGCCGCCCAACACCCCGATTTTCGTGCATCACCAGACCAAAGACCGGGCCTGGCTCCTGGTGCAATCGCCCTTGGCCTGGGGTTGGCTGGAGGCCAGCCGGGCCGCCCGCATTGCCAAGCCGGAGATCCAAGAGTGGACAGAACCCAGGCAGCTTGCGATCACCGGGCAAGAGGCCAATATCTACGACCTGCAAGGCAGGCATCTCTTCCAGGCGTCCCTGGGTTCGGTGCTTCCCCTGGTTGGCCAACAAGACGGCCGCTGGCTGGCGCTTTGCGCCGTTTCCGATCCTAAGGGGCGGGCGGTTTTGCTAACTGCCCAGGTAAACAAAGAAGAGGCCGAGCCGTTCCCCATTGCTCTAAGCGCGGTCAAGGTGGCGGGGCTGGCCGAGAACCTCATGGGACAGGCCTATGGTTGGGGCGGCCTGTTTGGCGACCGCGATTGCTCGGCTTTAGTGCGGGACCTTTTTGCGGCCTTCGGGCTTTGGCTGCCGCGCAATTCCACGGACCAGGCCCATGAGGGCGGGCGCTTCATAGACCTCAGCGGCCTTGGGCCTGAGGCCAAGAAAAGGGCCATCCTTCGAGAGGGCATCCCCTTCCTCACCTTGATCTGGATGCAAGGCCATATCATGCTCTATGTGGGGGACTGGCAAGGCGAGCCCCTGGTGCTGCAAAACATTTGGGCGCTGCGCACCAATAATAACCGCGGCACTATCG
>CAZDRW010000796.1:0-1591 GCA_964507555.1 uncultured Desulfarculaceae bacterium | reverse complement strand
GCCAGCGCCGTTTCCACCTTGCCGAAGCCGCTGACCACGGTTCCGGCCTTGCGGTGGGTGTCGTTTATCTCCGCACGATTGATGAAGTGGACCACCAGCAGCACCGATCCTGGCCGCAAGAGGCTGTGTAGTCTTCGTATGGCTTGGGGCTGGTCGTCGAAGTGAGGGAACACCTGGTGGCAAACCGCGGCATCGAAGCTCCCAGGCTTTTCGTCGAGTTCCTCCAAGCCTGTGCAGCGGACATCCACTTGGGGCAGAGCCGCGACCCTCCGCTGACACGCCTCGGTCATGGCTGGGCTTATGTCCAGGGCCAGCACACTGCCGGCGGGGCCCACCGCCCGCGCCAGCACCTCGCTGAGACGGCCGGTGCCGCAGCCCGGCTCCAATACCCTCTGGCCGGGGCCCAGGCCCGCTTCCTTGACCAGCCGCGCCAGCTTGGGCGCTTCCCCATCGCCGTACTCCTCCGCCGCCCACGGCTCTCCCACCTGGCCGTCGAAGAATAGAGCTTTGTCCCGGTTCATGGCTTTTTCTCTCCTAGAAAAGTCGGACGCCCGCCCAGCTCGCCGTACTGCTCCACCATGTGCCTGTGCACGGGTTGGCCCACCAGAAAAGAATATATCTCATCGGTCTTCAATGCGGGCTCTACATCCGAAAAGCCAGCGGGATGAGTCACCTTGCCTATGGCATAGGCATCGGCCAGGGCGATGCCCAGGTTTGTGGCGTACCAGTTGTAGGGGTGCAACAAGTGGACCCGTCCACATTTGAAGGCGCTTAAGGCGCGGTAAAAGCCCGGGCGTGCGGCGTGATCGGCCGCCACCAAGGCCAGCCCCCCGCCGTCGATGAATATTACCTCCGGGTCGAGAGCCAGGAGGCGCTCCTTGGCCATCATCGCCCGGCCCCTGCGGCCCAGGGAGGTGGCCACGTTGTCAAGGCCCAGCCAAGTGAAGGGAAGGTACCCGGCGTTGGTGCTTCCCAGGCCCTGGGCGCCCTTGAAGCCCAGCCCGCCCACAAAGACCGACGGCGAAGGGCCAGCGCCGGACGCGCGCTGCCTAAGGTCGGCCAGGTTGGACTCCAGGAAGGCGAGCACCTGCTCAGCCCTCTGGCGGCGGTCCAGGATGCGCCCGGCCAAGCGGAGCGAGGCGGCCACCTTGGCGGGCTCGAAGGAACCCAGCTCGCCGTAGGCCAGAACCACCACCGGGACCCCCAACACGCTCTGGATCTCGTCGGCAACCCTGCGCTCCAGATAGGTGGCGAAGATGACCTGTGGTCTAACTTTAAGCACCTTCTCCATGTCGGGCTTTTGGTTGATGCCCGCCACGCCCCCAGGTGTGATTACAGGCAAGCGGCCAAGCTCGGGGTGAGCCAGGTAATAGGGCCGGCCCCTGGGGAATCGCTTTTCCAACCCCTCGATGCCCGCCAGCTTATCCTGTGCCTGCAAATAGACGATCAGCCGCAGGCAACCCGGACCCAGGCATACGATGCGCGTGGGGCTCTTGGGCGCGAGCACCTGGCGGCCCGCCAGGTCGATGACCGCGATCCGCCCGGCGGGCGCGGCCCAGGCCGTCCTCCCGGGCCACAGAAGGGCAGCCAG
>CAZDRW010000795.1:0-1591 GCA_964507555.1 uncultured Desulfarculaceae bacterium | reverse complement strand
TGACGAACATGCACATTTCGTTCTCGGGCAGTATTTGGTTGTTGACTTCCACCAGGGCTTCCACCGGGTCGGGATGGTGGGCTGCCGCGTTTTTGATCAAGGTGCGGGACACGGTCATGAAAAGCGCGGCTGGCACGCCCTTGCCGGAAACATCGCCAACCACAAAGACCAGACGGTTGACGTCCACGAAGAAGAAGTCGTAGAAATCGCCGCCCACTTCGCGGGCCGGTTGGGTCTTGGCGAAGAGATCGAACTCCTCGTGCTCGGGGAAGGCGGGATAGGTGCGGGGCAGGATGGACATCTGTATCTGGCGGGCCAGGTCCAGTTCGCTTTCAATGCGCTCCTTGGCCGCAGTGGTGGCGGTCAATTCGTGCACATAGGAGTTGAGATCATCTACCATGCTGTTGAAGGATTGGGCCAGATCGCCCACCTCGTCGCCCGGTTTCACATCGTCCACCTTGGTGGTGAGATCGCCCGATGCCAGGCGCTTGGCGCCCGCGGCCAGCCTTTGCAGGGGCCGGGTGAGGCTCATGACCAAGAGCCACACCACCAGGCCCAAAAGCAGCAAGCCCGCCATGCCCAGCAAACCCTGGCGTTTGGCCAGCGCATAGGCCGGGGCCAAAACTTCGCGTTCGGGTACCAATACGCCCAGGCTCCAGCCCGCCCCACGCACCGGGGCATAGGCCAACCAAACGTCTTCGCCTTGGAGGAAACCCTTGATGCGCTCCACCCCAGAGGCGCCGCGGATCATACGCCGGCCCACGGTCCTCATGTAGGGCATGTTGCCCGCTTCGGCAAGGGAGAAGATGGTCTCACGCATAACCTTTTTGGGGTCTTTCGCGGCCAAGAAGGTACCCTGGTGGCTGATCAAGAAGGCGAAGCCAAAGCGGCCCACCGACAGGTTGGCCACCGCCTGCCTCAGGTCGTCCAGGGCCACGTCGGCGGTGATTACGCCCAGCACCTTGCCTTCCTTGATCATGGGCACCGAATAGGTTGTCATGATTATGTTGCCGGCACCCTCGTCATAGTAAGGTTCGCTCCACACCGGTCGCTTGATGTTGTTGGGTATCAGGTACCAATCCCAGCGCTGGTAGTTGTAACTGGAGGCGGCCAGGTCCATGTATTGCAAGCCCTTCTTTCCGCGGTGTACATAAGGTGCGAAAAGCCTGAGCTTGGGATCGAAGGCATAGGAGGCGTAGGCGGCGGCCATGCCGTAGATGCTGGGTTGCTCCGTAATCAGCTTGCTGAGAAGGGCGTTGATGATTTTCGGATCGGATTGGGGGGCGGCCTCCAGAATATTGGCCAAATCCCTGGCGGGCTGGGATACTTTTAAAAGACGATTATCCAGCTCTGCCACCTGCTTATTGGCCATCTCGAAGAGGCGCTCCTGGCTGGCATCCACCAGGGCTTCGCGGCTTTCATAAAATGTGATGAGGGCCATGGCCAGCGAAACCAGGCCCACGCCGGTCAGCACGAACAGCACGAAGCGGGCCCGCAGCTTGAGGAAGTGCGGCTTCATGGTTGCTTCTCCCGCGCTGGCTGATAGAACGAATTGAGCTCAACAGGCGCAGAAATGAGCCACATATCCTCG
>CAZDRW010000794.1:0-1595 GCA_964507555.1 uncultured Desulfarculaceae bacterium | reverse complement strand
CGTTCATAAGGCCTTTGACGCCCAACTCGAAGGCCAGGGCCCGGGTGGCGGCCAGGATTTCTTGGATCATGTCATGGCCCAGAGTGTGGGGCGGCAGCACGCAGGCCGAGTCGCCCGAGTGGACGCCGGCCTCTTCGATGTGCTCCATGACGCCGGCCACCACGCAGGTCTCACCGTCGGCCACCGCGTCGACATCTACCTCAACCGCGTTTTCCAGGAACTTGTCGACCAGGATGGGGTGGTCCGGGCTGGCTTCCACCGCTTCGGTCATATAACGCTGCAAAGATTCGCGGTCATAGACGATCTCCATGGCCCGGCCGCCCAGGACGTAGGAGGGCCTCACCACCACCGGGTATCCGATGCGCTCGGCTATCACCACCGCCTCGTCAACGTTGGTGGCGGTGCCATTGTCGGGTTGGCGCAGCTGCAATTTGTTTAAGAGCGCGCAGAAGCGGTCGCGGTCCTCGGCGCGGTCTATGGCATCGGGCGAAGTTCCCAAAATTGGCGCGCCGGCTTTTTCCAGGGGCACCGCCAGATTCAAAGGTGTCTGGCCACCGAACTGCACGATGATGCCCCAGGGCTTTTCGCTGTCGATGATGTTGAGCACGTCCTCCAGGGTGAGCGGCTCAAAATAGAGCTTATCGGAGGTATCATAGTCAGTGGAGACCGTCTCCGGGTTGGAGTTGACCATGATGGATTCTATGCCCAACTCCTCCAAGGCAAAAGAGGCGTGCACGCAGCAATAATCGAACTCAATGCCTTGCCCGATGCGGTTGGGGCCGCCGCCTAGGATCATAACCTTTTTTCTGTCGCCGGCGCGGCATTCGTCCTCGGTTTCATAAGTGGAATAAAAATAAGGCGTGTAGGCTTCGAATTCGGCGGCGCAGGTGTCCACCAGTTTATAGACATGGGTGACGCCCAATTCCTTGCGCCTGGCGCGCACGCTATGCTCGTCCGAACCCAGAAGGTGGGCGATCTGGCGGTCGGAGAAACCCCACTGCTTGGCTTGCCGCAAAAGGCCCCCGTCAAGATCGGCCAAAGGATCCTTGAGGCTGCCCCAGGCCGCGCGGCTGGCTAGCTCGGCCTCAAAGTCAACAAGCTGCTTGAGGTTGCTCAGGAACCAAGGGTCGATCCAGGTGAGCTGGTAGATATCCTCCAGGCTCATACCTTGCTTGATGGCCTGGGCCACATAGAAAATGCGCTTGCTATTGGGCACTGCCAGCTTTTCGCGCACTACTTCGGGTGGCAGATCCTTGGGGTCCTTGCCGTCGCCCAAAAGCCCGTCCCGTCCCACTTCCAGGCCGCGCAAGGCCTTCTGCAGGGCTTCCTTAAAGGTGCGGCCAATGGCCATGGTTTCGCCCACGCTTTTCATGGCGGTGGTCAGCACGTCCTTGGCGCCGGGGAATTTTTCGAAAGCCCAGCGCGGGGCCTTGACCACGCAATAATCGATGGTGGGCTCGAAGGAAGCCATGGTTTCACGGGTGATGTCGTTGGGCAACTCGTCCAAGGTGTAGCCCAGGGCCAGCTTGGCCGCCATTTTGGCGATGGGAAATCCGGTGGCCTTGGAGGCCAGGGCCGAGGAACGGCTCACCCGG
>CAZDRW010000793.1:0-1596 GCA_964507555.1 uncultured Desulfarculaceae bacterium | reverse complement strand
CCCGCATGGCCTCCACCGCCGTGTCCACGGTGCCGAAGCCGGTCATGATGATCACTTCGGTGTGGGGTGAATACTCCTGCACGTGGGTCAGGAGCTCCAGGCCCTGACCCACGGCCGGCATGCGCAGATCGCTGATCACCAGATGGAACACATGCTCCTTCAGAAGCTCCAGGGCCTGGTCCAGGCCATCGGCCTCGGTCACCCGGTGCCCCTCCAGGTAAAGGGACTCGCCCAGAACTTTGCGCAGCTGATCGTCGTCGTCGACTAGAAGTATGTGGCTGGCTGGGGCCATTTAGCCTAGGACTCCTTTGTATTCAAAAAGCGCCGCAAAAAGGGCAGGACCTGCTTATGAAACTTGAGAGGCTTTTCAAAGTAGGGCTTGCCTCGCTGCACCAACTCGCGCCTGGTCTCTTCTTCCCAAAAAAAGGCGGTTACGAATATAACACGATCGAACCCGTGATCAGCGTACAGATTATCAGCCAACCCGAAACCGTTGCCGTCTGGCAGCTTGATATCGACGAGCGCCGCGTCCGGCGGCTTATACGCGGAGGCGAACCAGGAGCGCGCCTCCGCCACGCTGGCGGCCATGGCCACCTCATAGCCTTCGCTGGCCAGCCAGTCGCCCATGGTCCGCAGGACCGCGGGCTCGTCATCCACTATCAGTATTAAGCTCATGTTGAAGTTACCCCCCCTTGCTATCACATTTGCATTCATACATGGTGTCTGTTCCCAGTTGGCCGTCCTTGGCCAAATCCACCTCGCCCCGGCTGAGGCGCTCCAACTCCTCCACCGTGGCCTGGATATCGCATAAGGCCGGATTCACCGAACTCGCCAATATCTCCTTTATGGCGGCCGGATCGCTGAGGCGCCCCACGCTTATGAGCTCCAGGTTTCCCAACGCGGCGGCCAGATCATTGCGCACCCGGTGGCTCACGGTTCCGGCGTAGCGCCGCAAGGTGTCCTTTTCCACCATGCGCGCCTGCTCGCGCAATGACGCCACGGTAAAAATAGCGCCGGCCACAGCCAGGATCAAGAGCGCCCACAGGCTGATGACTCCCAGGTAGCGCAGCATGGCCGCGGTTTGGGCTCCCAGGGCGGACTGCCTGGTGACCGCTCCCAAAAGCATGTCTCCGGCCAGGCTGCGGTAGGCCAGGTGGCTGGGTTCCTCTCCCAGCCGCTGCGGCATTTCACCGCTTATGCCCAGCCGGCCCTGGCCCGCGGCCTTGGCGCCGCTTTGCAGGAGCCTCTCCAGCAGGCCCAAGGCCTTGAAGGCCGCGGCGCTCTCAGCGGCCAACTTGCTGGTACTAAGTCCCATGGTGCCGCGCCGGTCCATGAGCCAGAGATCCAGCTCGCCCCGGACAGGGGCCTGCAGGTTGCGCCACAGGCTTTTTATAGAGTGCTGCAAAATCACCGCGCACGCAAGGTGGCCGTCGGCGGTCCGGCGGGCGCTGGCCACCACGAACACCAGGCGGCCCGGGGCCTGGATGAACGGCGATATCCAGTTATCCAGATCACGATTGTCCAAAAACGCCCGGGCCACAAAATCATAGGAAGGCAGCCATGGGGCCTCCAGCCAAGGCGAGTCCATTTTCAACG
>CAZDRW010000792.1:0-1600 GCA_964507555.1 uncultured Desulfarculaceae bacterium | reverse complement strand
CAAGTGGTGACTTATCACGATCCCTGCGACCTGGGCCGCCACACCGGCATCTACGCCGAGCCGCGCAAGACCATCCGGGCTCTGGCACCCAATTTCGTGGAGCTGCCCCACCACCACGCCGATGCGCTGTGCTGCGGAGCCGGCGGAGGAGTGCGGGGTGCCTTTGCCAAAAACTCGCTGGACATGGCCCGTCGTCGCCTGGCCGAAGTGGAAGAGGTGGGCGCCCAGGTGGTGCTGACCGAGTGCAACTCCTGCGCGCACAACCTATCCAACGCCAAGCTGCGGGCCCAGAAGTTCAGGGTGCTTACCACGCCACAATTCATCCTGGAACTGCTTGAGCAGTCCCAAGGCTAGAAGGAAAACGATTCATGCAAATTCAAGGATATGAATTCCCCGAAGACCTCCATTACGACCCGGAACACTTTTGGGTGCGGGTGGATGGCGACGAGTTGGTCATGGGCATGGACGACTTTGCCCAAAAGCTAGCCGGTGAGATCGTTTTTGTGCAGCTCCCCGATGATGGCAAGAAGCTCAAAAAAGGCAAAAAGCTGGCCAAGGTGGAGTCCGGCAAGTGGCTGGGCAAGGTTCTCAGCCCGGTGGACGGCGTGCTGATGGGCGTCAACGAGGCTCTGGAAACCGACCCGGGTCTTATCAACCGTGATCCTTACGGCGAGGGTTGGATGTACCGCATCAAGGCTGAGGACGCGGGTCAGATGGAGGATTTGCTGCACGGTGGCGAGGCGTTGGAGGCTTGGGTGCAGGCCGAAATCGCCAAACACGCCTCGGAAGCATAGGGTTCCACTTTGGCCACTTTACCCTACAGTCCACGCCAGCTATTGGAAATGCAGGCCTGCACCAATTGCCGGGCCTGCGCGGAGGTCTGCCCGGCGGTAGCGGCCTCGGGCGAGGCCGGGGTCTCTGCGGTAAAAAGGCTGGCTTGGCAACGGGAGACCTGCCGCGCGGCCAGCCCCTGGCAGCACTGGCTGCCGGGCCGGCGGGCCCGTAGCGATCAGGATTGGGCGGAGTTCG
This sequence comes from uncultured Desulfarculaceae bacterium, assembly GCA_964507555.1. Lineage (GTDB taxonomy): Bacteria > Desulfobacterota > Desulfarculia > Desulfarculales > Desulfarculaceae > Desulfocarbo. The sequence goes on along the minus strand of CAZDRW010000792.1, from coordinate 571 downwards.
CGCCCAACGTATACCGCTGCACCCTGTGCGGCAACTGCGCGGAGGTCTGCCCCTCGGGCATCGGCCTGCGCGGCCTGTGGCTTTCCTTGCGCGGGGAGTTGGCTGGCCGGGGGGTGGGGCCTGAGAAGCTGCAATTGATCAAGGGCAACCTGTCCCAGAGCCATAATGTTTTTGGCGAAGATCAGGAGGAGCGGGCTGAGTGGGTGGAAGATCTGGATGAGCCGCCCGAGGACCTCTTTGTCAAGGATCAGGCCGAGGTGGTCTACTTCACCGGTTGCGTGGCCTCCTTTTTCCCCCTGGCCCAGCAAATTCCAATGGCCTTGGCCCAGGTGCTGCAGGCCGCCGGGGTTGATTTCACCCTGCTTGGCGAGGAGGAGTGGTGCTGCGGTTTTCCCCTCTTGGGGGCCGGAATGCTGGGCGAGGCGCGGGAATTGGTCGAGCATAACCTGGCGGCGGTCAAGGCCAAAGGAGCCAAGGAGGTGGTGTTCGCCTGCCCGTCCTGCTACATGATGTGGAAGGAGCACTACCCCACCGGCGACCTCAAACTCAGCCACGCCACCCAGTTTTTAGA
>CAZDRW010000791.1:0-1601 GCA_964507555.1 uncultured Desulfarculaceae bacterium | reverse complement strand
CAACTGGATGGGTGATTTCTGGCTCTGGGGACGCGGCTTTTTACTATCCACCCTTATGTTCCTGAGCGCCATGTTCGCCTTTCACCTGCCCGCCGGCTTGGCGAGCCGCCCCCGCCTGGCGGCCGCCCTGGGCGCGCTGCCTGGGATGCTGGTGCTGGGACTCACCCTCTGGCAACAAGTGGCGGAGGGCGTATGAAACGGCTGGCCTCTCTTGAGTTGACCTTGATTTGCCTGGGTGGCCTGGTGGTCTGGCTGGGGCTGGGCGCCGGGCTGGCCGTAACCCCAAGCCTTAAGAACGCCTTCATGGCCATGAACCATCATCTGGTTTTCCAATGGCTGGCCGGCCCTGCCCAAGCCACGCCGCTTTTGATGGCTTGGTTCATCATCCTTTGCCTGTGGGCCGCGGTGCTTTTCCTGAATCTGGTGCTTTGCCTTATCACCCGCCTTTTTCCCCAGGCCAGCCGCTCCGGCAAGTCACGCTGGTGGCTGTTGGCGGCGGCGCACGTCTTGTTCGGGATGGTCATGATCTGCCACGCCGCCGGGCTTACTCTGGGAGACAAGAAGGACGGTCTGACCCTGCAGCCGGGACAGACCGTGGAATGGGGCCAGGGTTGGCGTTTGCAATTGCAGCGGGTGGAGTTCACCTCCGACCCGGCTCTTTTGAAGCTTAATTACCGGCAGGCCCGCAAACGGCTAAACCGGGAGAGTTTCCCTCTGGACGCCAACTTTGCCGTGGTGGAGTTGAGCCGGAATGACCAGCCCCTGGCAAAGGGCCGGGTGGGCATGCTCGCGCCTTTGGTGCAAGACGGCACAAGGGTAACCTTGACCGGCTTCGCGCCGCCTGATGCCGGTGGAAAGATCGGTGCCCGCCTGGTGGTGAGCGGCTCTCCGCTGACCCCGCTGTTCTTCGGCGGCTATGTAGCCTTGATCCTGGGCTTGTTGACCCTGGCCGCCTTCACCTGGCGCCGCCGCAGCAACGGCTCTTAGTAAAAAAGCCAGATTATTAAAGTCATCACCAACAGGAACACCAGGCTCATGCCTCCGCCCGCCTTGAGATAGTCAACGCTGCTGTAACGCCCCGGGCCCATGTACAGGGCGTTGACCTGGTGGGTGGGCAGCATAAATGAATTAGAAGCGGCCAGGGCCACCACCAGCGCGGCCAAGCGCGGATCCAGGCCTATATCGCTTGCCAGGTTAACCACCAAGGGGATTAATAGCACCACCGCGCCGACGTTAGATATGACCAGGCTGAACATGGTGGAAACCGCCCCCAGCAGAAGATAAAGCACGACAGGCGAGGGTTGGCCCAATACGATTATTGCCTCCCTGGCCAACCAGGCGGCGGTGCCGGTTTTCTGGGTGGCCAGGCCCAAGGGTATGAGCCCGGCCAAAAGGAACACGGTGCGCCAGTCAACCGCGTGATAGGCCTGGTCCATGGTAAGCACCCTGGAGAGCACCATGCACAAGGCGCCCGTCATGAGACACACCGCCAACGGCAGGTTGGTGAATAACACCAGGGCCGTGGCCAGGGCGAAGCAGGCCACCGCGGCCAGCGCCTTTTCCGGGTGCAGTATCTCGTGGTCCAGGGGATGGGTGAAAAT
>CAZDRW010000790.1:0-1603 GCA_964507555.1 uncultured Desulfarculaceae bacterium | reverse complement strand
ATGCGCAGGTTGGCCTGGTGGGGCACCACCAGAGATAGCTCTTCAACCTTCACGTCGGCTTCGGCCATGGTAGCCAGGGCGATCTCCTCCAGGCAGTGCACGGCTTTCTTGAACAGCCGGTTGCCTTCCATCACCAAATAATAAGGCTTGGTCTGGTTATGGCGTTCCAGCAACTTCAGCCCGGGGCGATTAATGCTGGCATCCACGGAATACAAGAGGTCGCCAAAGCCGCCGTCGCTTTTCAAGTTGATGGATCTGATTCCCGTATTGTTCTCGGATGGTCCTAAGACCACCGCGCCGGCGCCATCGCCCAACAATACGCAGGTGCCGCGGTCCTCCCAATTGGTGACCGAGCTAAGGATCTCGGCTCCCACTGCCAACACATACTTGGCCGAACCGCAACGGATTGCGTTATGGCCAACGCTTAACGCATAGATGAAGCCTGAACAGCCCGCGCTCACATCCATGCTGGCCGCGTTCATGGCTCCGATCTTGTGCTGCAACAAACAGGCGCAGGAAGGAAACTGGCGATCAGGAGTCACGGTGCCCACAACGATCATGTCCAGATCGTCGGGCTTAATACCGGCCATGGCCATGGCTTCCTTGGCTGCTTCGGCGGCCATGTCAGAGGTGTATTGGCCCTCTTTGGCTATACGCCTTTCCTTGATGCCGGTGCGCTTGGTGATCCAGTCGTCGCTGGTATCCACAATGCGCTCAAGATCCTGATTGGTTAGCACCAACTCAGGGGAATAGGAGCCGGTGCCGATAATTTTCGAATTCTTCATTACAGTCACTCTTAAGCCGGTTAATTACACAACACGGCTGCCTATGCGGGACAGCCTTCAAAAACTTTAGCCCAGGTTCAGGGAAGTCAAAACATAGGAAGGACCCTAACGCATAACCTTTCAGGATGCATCAAGCCTCTAGACTAGGCTAAGCTGGGTAAGCTTACGGTCTGGACCTCCGCCTGTCAAACCCAAAGGCCTACTCAAGTACTAACCTTTTAGAAGAACAAACAATAATTATGATAAATCATATAGGCCTTAGTAGCCTTAAGCGGCTAATTACCTCATGAAGGCCAAATATGCCAGCCGCTTATGGAAATGACTTGACTACCATGCGGTGGCCCGGTTTATGCTGGGTATTGCCGTATGAGAATTCAGCAAAGAGGTATTTTAGGCCACGATTGACCTCTGGGGAGAAAGCCGCCCAATGCTGGTCAGAGAATGGATGAGCACCGGTCTCATCACCATCAGCCCGGAAGCCTCTCTTTTCGAGGCCGCCAAGGTGATGAAGGAGCATAACATCCGCCGATTGCCCGTGGTGGACGCACCCGGTTTGCTGCAGGGCATCCTCAGCGACCGCGACCTGAAAGAAGCCAGCCCGTCCAAGGCCACCACCCTTGATGCCCATGAACGTTATTACCTCTTCAACGAACTCACCGTGGGTGACTCCATGACCAGGAAGGTCATTACCGTCACTAAGGAAGACACCGTTGAGCGGGCGGCGGTCCTCATGTTGGAACACAAGATATCAGGTCTGCCGGTTATGGAAAACGGACGGCCAGTGGGAGTACTTACCCTGGACGACGTGGCCCGGATGC
>CAZDRW010000789.1:0-1605 GCA_964507555.1 uncultured Desulfarculaceae bacterium | reverse complement strand
AGCTCCTGGGCCTTGCCCAAATCGTCCAGCCTGCCCACCCGGACCCGGTGGAACACCATGTCGCCGCGGTCGTAGCGCACCACGTTCACCTGGCCCCAAGTGGGGCGCAAGCTGGCCGCCAGGCGCCAGGCGTTGCTCTCGCTGGTGAAAGCGCCCACCTGCACGCTGAAGGGGCCGGCGCGGTAGGAGGCCGGAGGCGTGTAATCCGAAGGCTTGTCGCTGGTGGGTCTGCCTTGCTTCTTGAAGCCCAGGGCCACTATCTCCACCTTGGCGGTGCCCGGGCCGTAGACGCCCACTTTTTTGGCCGCTGCCCGGCTCAAGTCGATTATACGGCTGTCCACAAAAGGCCCGCGGTCGTTGATGCGCACCACCGCCTTACGCTTATCGCGCAGGTTGGTCACCTCCACCCAGGTGTTCATGGGCAGGATCTTGTGAGCGGCGGTCATTTGATCCATGTCGTAGATTTCGCCGTTGCTGGTGCGTTTGCCTTGGAAATTGGGCCCGTACCAGGAGGCGTAGCCGCTCTCGCGGTAGCCCTGGGGGTCTGGTATGGGATGATAAGTGCGTCCCTGTACCGTATAGGGCCGCTGGGTGGCCGGTTTCTTCACGCCGGGCTTGCCGGGCGGCGGGCTGGGGACCTTGCTGGCGCAGCCGGCCATGAAGGCCAGGCACAGCGCCGCCAGCAAGATGGTCAGGTTTACGAGGATTGTGCTGCCGGCTGCCGATTGCCTCACGATAACCTCCTATTGCCGATAAAGGTCGCGGCGGCGCGCGTCCCATAACTCGTGTTTGCCCATTGCACCGCGGCGCTGGTATCATAGCCCATCAAGGCCGCCTGGCGCGGCGGCTCCATGCCCGGGATTTCCTCGGGCGCCGGAGAGGAAAAGGCATGGATCAAAAAATGTTCGCGGACGCCTGGAACTGGCTGAATCAGCATCCCTATGTCCTGGGCACGTTGACGATGCTGGCCGCGGTCCTCCTGGCCAAGCTTGTGGATATAATCTTCAGCCGGGTTGTCAAAACCCTGGTCAAGAATACGGCCACAACCTTGGACGACGACATAATAGAACAACTGCACCGGCCGGTCCAGTGGAGCGTGGTGCTGGCCGGGGCGGTGTTCACCTTGCATATGTTCGTAGACGACGAGCATATCGCCAACACCGCCTCCAGGACGCTTTATTCCATCCTTATTATCTTGTGGACAATGGTGGGGGTGCGGCTGTCGCGTACCGTCTTCAAGGTTCTGACCAAGCGCCGCCACGGCGATACGGCGCTGATTTCGGCACTGCCCTTGTTCGACAACCTGGCCATGGTGGTGCTTTTGGCCCACGGCGCCTATTGGCTCCTGGACCTTTGGCACGTCAACGTAACCCCGCTCTTGGCTTCGGCCGGCATCGTCACCGCGGCCGTGGCTCTGGCCTCCCGCGACACCCTGGCCAACTTTTTCGGCGGGGTAAGCATCTTCGTAGACCGTCCCTACCGTATGGGGGATTACATAGACCTGGGTTCCGGCCAGCGCGGCCAGGTGGTTAACATCGGGATTCGTTCCACCCGCATCCTGACCCGGGACGACGTGCTGATAACCATCCCCAACGCGGTGATGGC
>CAZDRW010000788.1:0-1608 GCA_964507555.1 uncultured Desulfarculaceae bacterium | reverse complement strand
CTCTTATGATGGCCTCCAACGCGGCCGCCGCCGACAACCCCTTCAAACCCAAGGCCCCTTTCAAGTCCGCCATGGTCCACTATCAGTACAAGGGCAGCGAGACCGGCCAAGCCACGGTCTATTACCAAGGCACGATCATGGCCGAGCACAAGCAGACCAGCACCACTTTGTGGGGCATGGACCAGGGCCAGCAGAACACCATCACCATCACCAAGCCCAACGAAGTGATCCGGGTCGATTTGAATAAGCGGACCGCCAGCGCCACCGGCAATCAACTAGCCTACATGGCCGAGGAGTATGAAAAGCTCTCTCCGGCCGAGAAAATAACGGTGAAAAAAAACGCCGAGAAAATGGGCCAATCCATGCTGAATTTCTTCAAGGGCGGCCAGGCCCAAATGCGGGAAGGCACCCTCATGGGCAAGCCTGTCAATATCATCTCCATGCTGGGGCTCACCACCTACGCATGGAAGGATAACGGGGTGCTCTTGAAACAAGAGGGCAGCCTCATGGGCATGAAACTGGACACCGTGGCCACCAAGATCGAGGTGGGCGCACCGGTGTCGGCGGAACAACTGCAAGTTCCCGGCGGCATCAAAGTGGTGTTCGACCAAAAGGCCGACCAAAAGCAGCGTCAGATGGCCAAGCAAATGATGGACATGTTGAAAGATCCCCAGTTCGGTCAAAACAGGGGCGCCATGGCCATGCAGCCGCAAGACAACAATCCGCAGGGCAACGCCCAAAGAAGCGAGCCTTCCGCTCAGGCCAAGGAGCAAGACCCGGTCAAGGAAGGCATGAACCTCTTAAAGAAAACCCTGGGCCTTTAGGATTTGAAGCCATACGGGGGGCGCGGGCCATAATAGGCGGCGCCTCGCTTTTTTCTCAGCGCCTTAATCGCCAAGAACAAGCCGCCAAATAATCCCGCCGCATGACGTTGCGTGCCGGCCGCGTATCCCTGGCCTTGCCACATGCAACCAGGTTGACACCATCGGCCGCAAACGCTATTATCGGCCGTACTATGCCATAAAAGGCATATGTAGCCAATCGGATATGCAACAGAGGATGCTCGCCTTGTCGCTACTCGACCTCACCTATGCCGCGGCGCTAATCGCCCACCTTGCTGCACTTGTATTGTTGGCGCTTACCAAGGACCGACTCGGCCAGTGGCTCTTCAGGGCCGCGGTGGCGGTCTTGGCGGTCGCCTTTGTCATCCTAAGCTGGCAAGCCCGGCGGCTGCCCCTATACGGCCTATGGGAAAGCATGCTCACTGTGGCCTTGATGGCGGGCCTGTGCGGGGTTTTCAGCAGGGGCGTTGACGCCAAACGCCTTTGGCCCTGGGTGGCCGGCGCCAACTTGGTTCTGCTATTGTTCGCCTTGCCCCGGCCAAAAGTCCCCGGTTTAGACTACTACATGTACAGCTACCCTTGGACCGTGTGCTTTTTCTTTTTCCGTGACCTGGCCCTGGGCCTTTTGGTCTATGCCGCCCTGGCCTTTTGGGCGTCTTTATTCAACCAGGACCAGCGCCAAGCCTTGAGTTGGCGGGGTCGGAATTTTCTGCTGTTGGGCTCGGCCGTGTTTTTGGCCGGCGAGATGTGCGGATCCTACTGGGCG
>CAZDRW010000787.1:0-1625 GCA_964507555.1 uncultured Desulfarculaceae bacterium | reverse complement strand
AAAACAACCCCCATCATCACAAGTAATATAAAACCAAAGCCTGCATAAAGGAGGGCCATGAGCAATAGCCTTCTTCTATTTTGCGCCTGCTCTTTCTGGGTGTTTAAAGGAGGCATCACCACCAAAACCGGCAAATCGCTCATCCGCTCGGCCTGTTCCACCGAGGTGAAGGATGTATCTATATAGCTTAAGCCAAAAGCAAGGCCCACTGCTAGGCCAAGTGCGACTACGATTGACATGGGCAAGGCTTTGTTGACATCTGGCCGGTATGGTGAGGTGGGCACCTCGGCGGGATCAACCACGTCGAACTGCTCTCCGCGTTGAGTCCGTTCCAGATTGGCGGATATGTTGGCTTCCAGCCACTTGGCGTGCATTTTTTCATAGGCTTGGTTCAGAGTGTCATATCCCCTGGAAAGTTCCTGCAAACGCTCAGCCACGCCGGGCATGTTTTCTATATAACGCTTGGTTTGGGCTAAGGTCTTTTGTATTTCTTTGCGTTCTTCAAGCATAGCCTTGACCCGTTCTTTGGATTCAGCCACCAACTTGGCGTATTTGGTCCGGCTTTCCTTGAGAGAGCCCAACTGCAAATCCATGCTGTCAGGCTGCTCCTCGCCCGCTTTTAATTTTCCTTCGGCCCGCAACTTGGCCATCTTGGCTTCATGGCGGGCCTCTGCTATGGCCAGTTTTTTTATTAGCCTGATCACGTCCGGATGATCATCGGTGTAGCGCACCCTAAGGCCTTCCAGCTCCTTCCTGATGGCCTCGGGATCGTCACCGCTCATGTCTTCGCCGCCTCCCACAGATTCGCCACGTTTGAGCATCTTGGCCTTTTTCAGCGCCATGTCTTCTATTTTGTAAGTCAGATCTGATATCTCGAATTCCAGGCCGTTTTGCCGGGTGCGTTCCACATTAACGTTAAAATCGATCGTGCTGATGGCGTTGCTTTGGCGGGCCGCTGTGGCTATCAGCCGGTCCTGAGAACCAGGCAACTCGTGCAAATGGGCCTGTTTAAACTCAGTCAGGGTGTTTTCCCACTCCTTCAGTTGGCCCCGCATGCGTTCCATTTCGCGGGCCAAGAATCGAGCGGTGCCCACGGCATCATCCTCACGCAGCCGCAGGTTACTGTCGACAAAAAACGCCGCTAGCGCGTTGGCCACGCTGGCGGTGGCCTTGGGCTCCCGATAGATGAAGCTCACCGTGAAATAATGTTGGCGGGTGATCTTTATGGCGATGTCTTTGCGCATGCGTTCGGCCAGGTCGTCCGGCACGGCCTTGTGACGCGAATTGGGATAGAGGTCAAAACGATCCATTATCTCCATCAAGCGGGTGCGGCTCAAAACCTGCTGGGTGATGATTTGGAGGCGTTCCTCAATTTTGGAGGTCACGGTGGGTTTCACGATGGAGCCCGGCACCTTTTGGGGTTGCACCACTACCAAGGCGGTGGCTTCGTATACCCTGGGCCAGAAGAGGCAATAAACTATGCCTACAGCCAGAACTAAAAGGAATACCGCCACACACAGGGCCCAGCGCCGGCGCAGGATAAATAGGTATTTGCGTAGATCTATGGTGCCTACGGGTTGAGCCATGCTACCACCTGTAAGGATGCTCGTATTTCAAAATCAAGA
>CAZDRW010000786.1:1409-1638 GCA_964507555.1 uncultured Desulfarculaceae bacterium | reverse complement strand
ACCCGGTGGAGATTAAGCTCAAAGGTTTCAACCTGGCCCTGCGCAACAACGAAGCCGACCACATCCTAATCCAGCAGCCGGAGATCAATAGCCATGATTGTTGATAACATCAGAATCGCTTTAGCGGGCAATCCCAACTCGGGCAAAAGCTCCATGTTCAACGCGCTCACCGGGGCGCGGCAGCATGTGGGCAACTACCCCGGCGTCACGGTAGAGAAAAAATGGGGCC
>CAZDRW010000786.1:0-1399 GCA_964507555.1 uncultured Desulfarculaceae bacterium | reverse complement strand
CAGGCCAGCCTGGACGGTCTCAAAATCGACGTGATCGACCTGCCCGGCACCTACAGCCTCACCGCCTATTCCCAGGAAGAGCTGGTGGCGCGCAATTTCATCATCCATGAAAAGCCCGACGTGGTGGTGGACGTGGTGGACGCCTCCAACTTGGAGCGCAACCTATACCTGGCGCTGCAGTTCATGGAGTTGGGCGTTCCGGTGGTGATCGCGCTCAACATGATGGACGTGGCCACGGACAAGGGCATTGAGATTGACGCTGAAAAGTTGGGCAAGCTCTTGGGTGTCCCGGTGGTGCCCACCGTTGCCCGCAAAGGCAAAGGCGTTAAAGAGCTATTGGCTGTTGCCGCCGAGACAGCCGCTCTTAAACAAGGCTGGCGTTCCTTGGACATATCCTACGGCAGCGACGTGGACCAAGCGCTTCAGCGCCTGGTGGGAAAGTTCAACGGCCAAAGCCTGGCCTGGTCGCCTCTTAGCCCGCGCTGGGTGGGCTTGAAGCTTTTGGAAAACGATCCCGAGGTTATGAGGCAAGTGCAGCAAGACCCCGGCCTGGCCAATGAACTGGGGCCTTTGCAAACTGAGCTCTTGGATCACATTAGCAAGACTCTGGACGATGATCCCGCCGGGGTGATCGCCGATTACCGCTACGGCTATATCAACAGCGTCTACCGCCAAGCTGTGCAGGAAACCAGGCAGCAGCGCCTGGAAGTGAGCGACAAGGTGGACAAGCTGCTCACCAACCGGCTCCTGGGCCCGATCATATTGTTGGCCGTGCTGTACGGCGTATACGAGTTCGTGTTTTGGGCCTCTGAAGCTCCGGTGGGCTGGCTGGAGGGGCTTTTCGGCTGGATGGGCGAAACAATGAGCGCAACCCTGGGCGATGGTTTGCTGCGCTCGCTCATCGTAAGCGGCGTGATCGACGGCGTGGGCGGGGTGGTTGGTTTCGTGCCCATCATTATGTTCATGTTCTTTGCCATCGCCATCATGGAGGACTCAGGCTATCTGGCCCGGGTGGCCTATCTGCTGGACCGGGTGCTGCGCAGCTTCGGCCTGCACGGCAACAGCGTGGTTCCCATGATCGTGGGCGGAGGCATATCCGGCGGCTGCGCCGTGCCCGCGGTGATGGCCACCCGCACCCTGAAAGACCCCAAGGCCCGCTTGGCCACCATCATGATCGTGCCCATAATGAACTGCGGGGCCAAGCTGCCGGTCTACGTGCTTTTGATTTCCGCTTTTTTCGCTGCGCAGCAGGCTGAAATGATGTTCGCCATAACCCTCATCTCCTGGGGTCTGGCCCTGTTGGCTGCCCGCGTGCTGCGCTGGACCATGCTCAAGGGCGAAAGCGCGCCCTTTGTCATGGAACTGCCGCCCTACCGCATGCCCACGCTGCGCGGCTTGG
>CAZDRW010000785.1:1366-1640 GCA_964507555.1 uncultured Desulfarculaceae bacterium | reverse complement strand
ATGGAGGACTCAGGCTACATGGCGCGGGTGGCCTACCTCATGGACCGGGTGCTCCGGGCCTTCGGCCTGCACGGCAACTCGGTGATCGCGCTCATCGTGGGCGGCGGCATCTCCGGCGGCTGCGCGGTGCCGGGCATCATGGCCACCCGCACGCTCAAGGATCCCAAGGCGCGCCTGGCCACCATATTGGTGGTGCCGTTTATGAATTGCGGTGCCAAGCTGCCGGTGTACAGCGTCTTGATCGGAGCCTTTTTCATGAAAAGTCAGGCCGCCA
>CAZDRW010000785.1:0-1356 GCA_964507555.1 uncultured Desulfarculaceae bacterium | reverse complement strand
TGGCGCTCATGGCGGCCAAGTTCCTGCGCTGGGCCGTGCTGCCGGGCGAGCAGTCCCCCTTTGTCATGGAGCTGCCGCCTTACCGCACCCCCACTTTAAAGGGGCTCTTGATCCATACCTGGGAGCGCACCTGGCAATACGCCAAAAAGGCGGGCACCCTGATTCTCGGGGTGAGCGTCCTCATGTGGGCCCTGATGAGTTTTCCCGGCTTGTCCCCGGAAAAGGAGGCCGCCTGGCAGGGGCGCATCGCCGCGGCCGCCAGCCAGGAGACCAAACTCTCCCTTGAGAACCAGATGGCCGGCGACAAGCTGGCGGGCAGCTTTGCCGGCCGCATCGGGCAAGCCATCACCAAGCTCACCGAGCCGCTGGGTTTTGATTGGCGCACCAACGTTGCCTTGGTGGGCGGTTTCGCGGCCAAGGAGGTGATCGTCTCCACTTTGGGCACCGCCTATAGCCTGGGCGCGGTGGACGAAGAGGCCCAAAGCCTGCGGGCGCGCCTGCGCTCCTCGGCCGATTGGAGCCCCTTGAAGGCCTTGGCCCTCATGATATTTGTGATGATCTATGCGCCTTGCGTGGCCACGGTGGTGATGATCACCCGTGAGACGGGTTCGTGGCGCTGGGCCGGCTTTTCCCTGGCCTACAACACGGTGCTGGCTTATGTGATGGCGTTTTTGGTATATCAGGGCGGCCGCATCTTGGGCCTTGGCTAGGAACCCGCTTATGTGGCAAACTGTCGCAGTAATTCTGGTCGTGGCCGTGGCGGGCTGGTATGTGTTCCGCCGCCTGCGGCGAACCGTAAAACCCGGCCCCCAAGGGGGATGCACATGCGGCGGTCATGAAGGCCCCTGCCCCCTGCCGGATACGCCCGGCGTCCAGCCCCCGGCAACTTGCCGGGGCTGTGACCAATGCCCCGCCAGCCGGGGACCCAAGACCTGATAGCCCTTCTACCAGGCCCTAAAAAACCAAAATAAAACACCCTGAAGGGTGCCATGCGGGAGAAGAGATATGTCCAGGAAAACGGCGGTGATTTTTGCCCTTCTTCTGGTCGCTGCGTTTTGTCTGCCCCAGATTGCGGCGGCGGCCAGCGATGAAGAGGTCAAGGTTCTCATGCAAGAGATCAGAGCCTTGAAAAAGCGGGTGAGCGATCTGGAGAAAAAATTGGGCCAAGCCTGCGAGGTGAGCGAGTCCAACGAGAAAAAGGTATTAGCGGCCGCGGCCGCGGCAGAGGCGGCCAGGAAATTGGCCGAAGAGGCCAGGCAAAACGCCAAGCAGGCCTTTGACGAGGCTCGGGTGGCCACCACCAGCTCAATCAAGGCCTCGCGCGATGTGGAGGCAGTGGCGAAGCAGCCCTCCGGC
>CAZDRW010000784.1:0-1652 GCA_964507555.1 uncultured Desulfarculaceae bacterium | reverse complement strand
CCTCCACCGGGAGCAACGGTGGAGGATGGTTAATAGGATTCATTGCAGTCTGGGAGAGTTATTGATATGAGGCGACTGCCCATCCCGGCACTTCTGACGGCGCTGACTTTGGCTTTGGCTATCTATGCTCCATCTGCCTGGGCGGCAAAGAAAGCGGAGCCAACCACCAGCGACCAGCCCATCCACGTGGTGTCCGACAGCCTGGAGGTGGACAACAAGACCCAGGTGGCCGTGTTCATCGGAGCGGTCAAGGCCACTCAAGGCGACGTGACCATCGTCAGCGACAAGCTGGAGGTGTACTACGACCGCGACGCCCCGGACGAGCCTAAAAAGAAGGGCGAAGCCGAGGGCGGGGCCACCGGCATCATGGACGGCGGGGGCAAGGTGCGTAAAGTGGTCGCCCTGGGCCATGTGAAGATCACCCAAAAGGATCGGGTGGCGGTGGGCCGCAAGGCGACCTACTGGGCCGGCGGCCGCAAGATGCTCTTAGAGGGCAAGGCCACGGTGTGGCGCGGCCAAAACCAGGTTTCGGGGGAAAAGATCACCGTATTTCTGGACCAGGACCGCGCGGTGGTGCACGGCGAGCCGGGCAAGCGGGTGGCGGTTACCATTCAGCCCAAGAAACAAGGCGAAAAGTAGCCGTTTTAAGAGGATTGCGAAGCAAAACCATGCCGCGACTGAGCCTGCACAACCTTGTTAAGATATATGGTGGCCGCAGAGTAGTGGACAACGTATCGCTTGCGGTGCGCGAACGCGAGATCGTGGGTCTTTTGGGCCCCAACGGAGCCGGTAAGACCACCACTTTTTATATGACCGTGGGCCTGATCAAGCCCAACGAAGGCCTGGTCATGCTGGACGGCCAGGAGATCACCGATCTCCCCATGTACCAGCGCGCCAGGCGGGGCATAAGCTATCTGCCCCAGGAACCCAGCATCTTCCGCAAGCTCACGGTGGAAGACAACGTGAGGGCGATCCTGCAGACCCTGGACATGAGCGTGCAGGAACAGGACATCAAACTGGAGCATCTTTTGGCGGAATTGGGCGTCAGCCACTTGCGCCACAACCGGGCCTACAGCCTGTCCGGCGGCGAACGGCGCAGGGTGGAGATTACCCGCCTTTTGGTGACCGAGCCGGTTTTCATTCTTTTGGACGAACCATTCGCCGGCATCGATCCCCTGGCGGTGGCGGATCTGCAGACCATCATCCGCCAGCTCAAGGAACGTGGCATCGGCGTGGTTATTTCCGACCACAACGTCCGCGAGACGCTCAACGTTTGCGACCGCGCCTATATCCTGAACGAAGGCGCCATCCTGGAAGAAGGCGACCCCGCCGCCATCGCAGGCAGCGAAGTGGCCCGCCGCATCTACCTGGGGGAGCAGTTCAAGCTGTAATGGGTCTGGAAATCAAACAAAGCCTGAGGCTGAGCCAGCAGTTGGTGATGACTCCCCAACTCCAGCAGGCTATCAAACTTTTGCAGCTGAACCGCCTGGAGCTGGCCGAGACCATCAACCAGGAGCTTCTGGAGAATCCGCTGCTGGACATCTCCGAGGAGGCCGGCGACACCGAGCCCGGCGAGGGTAGCGAGAGCGAAGGCGACGGCAAGGACCAGGTGGAAAGCGCCGCCGAACCCGAAACGCCGGGCGGCGAGGAGC
>CAZDRW010000783.1:0-1652 GCA_964507555.1 uncultured Desulfarculaceae bacterium | reverse complement strand
CTTCCGAATGCAGCCACATTCTGGCCAAGGGCTGGCCGGTCAAGCCTTCGGCCACGGCGATTTCATTGTCGCCATGGGGGAAGACCAGATCCGAGGAAGCCAGGTGCAAATCAAAAGGTTGGCCCAGGTGTCTGGTGGCCATGGTGGCGCATTCCACGTGCCAGCCAGGGCGGACATTGCCCCAAGGGGTCTGCCAATAAATGCCGGCTTTCAGCTCGGCCAGGGAAGCCCGCTTGAACAGCGTGAAATCCCTTGGGTTATCCTTTTCGTAATAGTCGAAATCCACTGTCTTGCCGCACTGGACAGCGTTTAGATCAACCCCTGAGAGCTTGCCGTATTCGGGAAAGCGGCTGATGTTGAAGTAGACTGAGCGCAGCTTTTCATAGGCCAGGCCCTTGTCCAAAAGCTGCCGTGTTTCATCAATCATATCATTAACATGTGCGCTGGCCTTTGGATAATCATGAGCCGGGGCGACCTTCAGGGTCTCCATGTCGGCGAAAAACACCTCTTGCCAGCGGGCGGCGAAATCCGCAAGCTTGGCCCCCTCGCTTAGGCACTGATTAACCGTGCGGTCATCGATGTCAGCGATGTTAATGACCAGCTTCACGTCGAACCCGCGGAATTCCAACCACCTGCGCACCATATCCGCGAATACCATGCGCCGGCACAGGCCCAAGTCCGGCGGGCCGTCAAGGCTGGGACCGCAGGCGTATATGCCTACATGCCCTGGCCGCACCGGCACCAAATCATCCGCCTGGCGGGTGAGGGTATTGTAGAACTTGAGAGGAATCGGCACTTTTTCAGATACAAATAATGGCGTGGATAAATACCGTTCACCACCATCGGGCAGCAACACCACAATGGTGCCGGTCTTTATCTCCTTGGCCAAAGTTAGCGCCACTTGCATGGCCGCGCCGGCGCTCATGCCCACGAAGATCCCCTCTTCGCGGGCAAGCTTGCGGGCGGTTTCATAAGCCGCGTCATCATCCACGAATTCTATGCGGGCCACCTCGGAAGGATTAAATATTCCCGGCGGATAGGACTCCTTCATGTTCTTGAGGCCTTGAATCTTGTGGCCTTGATAGGGCTCGACGCCCACAACTTGAACACCAGGCTTCAGCTTTTTGAATCCGCGGGTGAGTCCCATGAGAGTACCGGTGGTGCCCATGGTGCTGATCACGGCGTCCACTTTGCCCTCAGTGGCCTCATATATCTCTTTGGCAGTTCCCTCTTCATCATGGGCGCGCCAATTGTTCTCGTTATTAAACTGATCCACCAGGAAGTACTTGTCCGGCTCCTCCCTGGCCAGGCGGTAGGCCTCCTCGATGGCGCCATCAGTGGAAAGGTGGGCGGGGGTCAGGAGGATATCCGCGCCATAAGCCCTTAATATTTTACGGCGTTCTTCGGAGGCGCTTTCGCTCATGGTAAAAAGCATTTTGTAGCCTTTCACCGCGCAAACCATGGCCAAGCCGATGCCTGTATTGCCGCTGGTAGCCTCCAACAAGATCTTGTTTTTGGTAAGCTCGCCGCTCTGTTCCGCCTGCTCGATCATCTTCAAGGCCGGCCGGTCCTTTACCGAACCTCCCGGATTCATGAATTCCAATTTGGCGTATATGGTAACCCCGGGAACAGGGTTCAGACGGTTAATGAGC
>CAZDRW010000782.1:0-1653 GCA_964507555.1 uncultured Desulfarculaceae bacterium | reverse complement strand
CGGAATCGGAAGTAGAGAACGCCGTCGGCACCGTGGGCGACCGACTGATAGGTCCATCGGCGGAGGACTCCCGGCCGGGGATTGGGATAGATTGTGGTCGAGCCCGGTGCGCCGCTCTGCTGCTCCAGCATCCAGAAGTTTCGCTGTTTGAGGCTGCGGGCAAAATCGTAGGGGCCGGCCGTCCGGGTAGGATCGATCTGTTCCTCCCACGTGGTGTTGGGATACGCATCGAAGCCCACGAAATCGAGGCCGGCGGCCATGGAGAAGTTGTCCACGTCGTGAAAGTTGGGCATGAAGTTCGTCGTGATCCGCGCATCCGGTATGACGGCCCGGATCGTTTCGCTCTGCTCGCGGAGGAACGAGATGATGCTGTCGGAGCAGAAACGCCTGAAATCGAGCTCCAGCCCCGGATTGTGCTTGCCAAAGGCAGCCTCGTTGAGGCGTTTAAGCCTCATGCCCGTCCTCGCCCAGCCACAAATCGCGCAAGGCCACGCTCTGGGCTTCGGCCACCAGTTCCTTAAGCCATGCCTTGCGCCTGTCCGGTTCCCAGCCTTTGATCCAAGGATGGAACTGCGATCGCAAACTCTCCTCCAGCTCCGTCAGCAAGGCCTCGTCAGCCTCGGCCTGTTCCAAAAGACTCAACAGACCCCCCAGCACATCGGGCCGCTCGACCAATTCCGCGGCATTGACCGGGGGAGCCAGGCGGCCGCCTTCCAGGACCAGCCCGGCCAATCCCAAGCCATGCTTGAGCGCCTCCCGGCCCGACCCGGCGCGTTCTCCGCTCAACTCCCTCCAGAGGGGGCAAGGCCCGCGCAGGGCCAACCGCAGGCAGGCGGCAGGGCCGCTCTCCTGCTGCTCTGGGTTTAAGGCCGTGCGCACCAATTCCACCAGGGTGGCGGGATCGCCGGCCGGCATCAGGTCGTCAAGCATGAGGTCATGAAAAACCAGAGGCGCGTTGGCCACGAACTCGGCCCTGGCCGAGCCTCCCCCGCCGGGCTCTATCTCCGCCAGCCAAGCTCCGTGGGGCCCGGGCTCATCCAGGTGGGCGCCTTGGGGCGTGCCGGCCATGACCACTCTGGGCCGGGCCGAAAGCTCCTGGGGCTTGTGCCAGTGACCCAGGGCCCAATAGGCGAATCCGGCGCTACTCAGGGTGGCCAGGTCGGTGGGGGCGTAGGGCAAATGCCGGTCGCTTTGCTTTGATGCGGGCAAATCGGCATGCAGGCAAGCCACGCCGGTCAAGCCCGCCGGCGGGTCGGGCAGCTGGGCGGCCAGGTCTTCGGCCACATGGCTGGAGCCGTGGGCAATGCCGGCCACCCACAGCCCCAGGTCCTCCAGGGCCAGGCCCTGCGGATGGGGGCTGAACACCTGCACTCCCGGCAGAGGCCGCCAATTTTGCCAAACCGAGCCGTCCTGCCAGGGATCGTGGTTGCCGGGCGCGATGAATACGCGGGCCCCGGCCTTGGTCCAAGCGGCCAGCGCTTCCTGCAACAAAAGCACCGCCGACATGGGCGGCCGGGGTGAGTGAAAAACATCGCCGGCTAAAAGCACCACCTGTACCTGCCGCTCCCCGGCCAGCTGCACCAAGCTATCAAGAGAATGCGCCCTGGCCTGGGCGGCCAGGGCGGCGCAAGCTGGATCCGGGGCTGACACGGG
>CAZDRW010000781.1:0-1661 GCA_964507555.1 uncultured Desulfarculaceae bacterium | reverse complement strand
TGGTTTGAGGCTCATAAGGAAGAATACGAGCGCCTGCTGCGGGAACCAGCGCGGGATTTTGTGCGCGCCGCGGCCGAGCCACTGAAAGCCCTGGCGCCGGGAGTGCACGCCGATCCCCGGGTCAACCGGTCGCTGTTCCGCATCTACCGCGACCAGCGCCGGGTCAAGGACGGGCCGCCCTTTAAGGAGCACCAAGGCCTCTGGTTTTGGGAAGGCCCGGGTCACCGCATGTCCTGCTCGGGTTTTTATTTGCACATCGAGCCTGGTTCGTTGGTTTTGGCCGCGGGTTTGCCTTGGTTTAAAAACGGCGCCATCCATGCCTATCGCCAGGCGGCCCAGCATCCGGTGCGGGGCGCGGCCTTGGCCAGAGCGGTGGAGGAGGTGACTGCGGGGGGCTACGGCCTAGGCGGCAAAACCTATAAGCGCATGCCCAGGGATTGCGATCCCGCGCATCCCAATGCCGAGCTGCTTTTGCACAGCGGCCTCTACGCCCGTTTGGAGACGGGGCTTCCCGAGGAGTTGTTCACCCCGGAGTGTCTGGACTACTGCCTGAGCCGATGGGTTGAGATGCTGCCGCTGCATCAATGGCTGGTGGATCTTACCTGGGGCCTTGCGGATCAGGCCGCCTGAGGATGAGCGGCTTGGGCCCCAAAGGGGCCGGCTTTGGGCCAAAAAAAGGGGCCGGAAAGGTCACTATAACTTGCGCGGCGGGCGGGCCGATGATATATGTCTAGAATTTCACGCAAGTTATCGTGTGGCCACTGGAAAATAAACAGGGAAAAAGACCAATGAAGGTAGATGTCGAACAAATCAACTCGGTAGAGCGGTGCCTGAACGTGGAGATCCCCGCCCAAGAGGTGGACAAAGTCCAGGAGAACCTTTATAAGCGCCTCAAGAAGACCGCCCGCATCAAGGGCTTCCGCGCCGGTAAGGTTCCCCGCTCCATCCTGGAGAAGTACTACGCCCCCCAGGTTGCCGCTGAAACCGCCGAGAGCCTAATCAGCGACTCCTATGCCAAGGCTTTGGCCGAGGCCAAGCTTGAGCCCATGGCCCGGCCTGATTTTGATTTCGAGGCCCCCCAGGCGGGACAGGACTTTGTTTACAAGGTCACCTTGGACGTGCGCCCGGATTTCCAGGTGCCCGAGGACAAATACAAGGGACTGGCCCTTAAAGAGCCCGATTTAAAGGTTACCGAGGAAGAGGTCGATAATAGAGTAAAGGCCTTGGCCGACAACCAGGCCGTCTTGGTTCCTCTGGAGGAGTCTCGTCCGGCCGCCATCGGCGACGTGGTGGTGATCGACTACCAGTCCTTTGTGGGCGAGGATGCCCTGGAAGGCGGGGCGGCCGACAACGTGGAAGTCGAGTTGGGCAAGGGCCAGGTGCAGGAGGAGATCGAGGATATCCTGGAAGAGGGTGTGCAGCTAGTTCTCAACCATCGGGTTGAGGACGTGCTGGAGCTGCTGGAGAATGGATTCGACGCGACTTTTGTCGCTGTGGGGGCCCATGAGGCTGCCAGATTGCCCATCCCGGGCGCGGACCTGGATGACGTTTACGGTGCCACCGAGTTTCTGCGGGCCATCAGTCTTAGAGACGACGCGCCCACAAAACTGGATCCCGCGGCCATCGTCGCGGGCAAGCGGGTTCTGGTCCTGGGCGGCGGC
>CAZDRW010000780.1:0-1663 GCA_964507555.1 uncultured Desulfarculaceae bacterium | reverse complement strand
CGACAACGCGCTGGTAATGCTGCTTCTGGTCAACCTGTTCCTGCTCATGGCGGGAATGCTGTTGGACGCCTGCAGCATCCTCTATGTTTTTCTGCCCATCCTCATGCCGCTCATGGCCCATTTCGGCTGGGACCCGCTGTGGTTCGGGGTGGTGATGTGCTTCAATCTGGCCATTGGCCAGTTCACCCCGCCGGTGGCGGTGAACCTCTATATCACCACCTCCTTGGCCGGCACCAGCCTGGAGCGGGTCTCCTTGGCGGTGATTCCCTTCTTTTTGGCCATGGCGGCGGGCCTGGGCGTAATCATTTTCTGGCCTGAGCTGGCCATCGCTCCAGCCAAGTGGTTCGGCCTGTACCAGCCCTAGCGTAGCGGCTGGAAAGGCTCAAAGGTGGCCACCCGCTTGCGATCCTCGCCGGGTTTCAGGTTAAGCTCCATATCGATCTGCTGCGAGGTGATGGGGATGAACTCCCGCCACGAGCCGCCGCCCTCGCTCCAGGTGTGCTCCAGATAGGCGTTGACCAGGATGCGGTAAATGCGCTTGCCCGGCGGCGCCAGAAAGGTGGCGGTCTGTTGCAAGCCCTGGCCCGGCACCGACTTGACCTGGGCCGGAGGCACCGGCTGCAGGGGCCATAAATCCAGTTCGCCCTTAACCCAATACACTCCCCAGTCCCAGACCGGTTGCGGCGCCAGCCAGTGGAACATGCCCGGCATAAACGGCGGCGGTCCCAAGCGGTCCCATACGCGTTCCTTGACCTGCTCCGGCGAAACCTGGGCTTGCACGCTAACTGTAAGCTGCGCCGGGGTTGGACCGGCATCCAGATAGGGCGAGCAGGAAGCCGCTGATAGCATCGCCACAAACAAACAAGCGGCCTGGAATAGGCGCCACAATTTGAGGCGTTCCAATGGCATGCAAAGCCTCCTGAAGGAAATTAGGCGGTTATCGGGTGATGTGCTGACTAACATGATAACTCAGGATTGGCTCTTGTGGGGAGCCATGTATGGACAAGGCACCTGGCCTATGGTAGAAATCCGGTTGCTAGAGATCATGGGCGGTTAGCTCAGTTGGATAGAGCGTTGGCCTCCGGAGCCAAAGGCCGTGAGTTCGAATCTCGCACCGCCTACCATAAATAAAAACCGGGAGTTGGCTATCTAGGCCGGCTCCCGGTTTTGTTTGCTATGGCGACTTAGATGATCTTGCCCCAGCAACTTCCCTTTAAAGATGAAAAACCAAAGACTACCTGCCATAGGTCGGTGGGAGTTTGCCGGGAGCACTGGGAACCGGCAGCGCCCCGGGCTCAGCCTGCTTTTTAAGCGAAATAGAAAGCCCTTGCCGTTTGCCGGTCTCTATATAAGAGCCGGTCATTAGCCGCTGCGCCCCCTGGGCGGTCACTATGATGGCAGGTGTGGGTCGGATGGGGCAGTGGTGGGAGCAATAACCGCAGCCCGAGCAGCGGTTTTCCAACACCTTGGGCACCGGCACCGGGATGTCCTTGACCCTTATCATCTCTATGGCCCCAAAGGGGCAAACCTCGTCGCAGATCATGCACTTTTTGTCGTGTTCCCAAGCCAGGCATTTGTTGGGCACGATCACGGCGGTGCCCACCTTGGCCCATAGGCGCTCGTCCTTGGATAGCTCGCGGATAGCCCCGGTGGGGCATGCGCT
>CAZDRW010000779.1:0-1667 GCA_964507555.1 uncultured Desulfarculaceae bacterium | reverse complement strand
AATACACCAGCGGCTAAGACATAATGGTTGAAAAGGACCGAGGCATAGCAAGGGGAACCGCCCGGAGGCTTTCTCGTGACTTGACGGCCGGAGTGGTGGCGCTGGTTTTGGTGGCTTCGGCCATAGCCATAGGCGCTACCTATCTGTATTCAAGCCATGCCCAGCAAAAAAAGCTTGAGCAAAGGGCCGACGAATATTTGGCCTATCTGCAGCACAGTTTGGTGCAGCCTCTTTGGTCCATGGATGATGAGTCCGTGGCCAAACTATGCCACGCCTTTGCCCAGAACCAGGAGTTTGCCCGCATAGTAGTACAGAATGACTTAGACCAGATTATTTTCATCCAGCCCGGCAAGTCCGGACAGGAAACGCTTGTACGAAGCGCAGCGGTCAAGTACCAAGGCCAGGTAATTGGGCGGATTGAGCTGGGGATGGACCCGGTGCCATATCAACAGGAAAATCGGCGGGCGCTTTTGTTTTCGGGGCTCACGGTGCTGGCGGTGGTGGCGATGCTGCTGACCCTCACCGGCGGCTTGGTTCATCGTCTGCTGGCCAGGTTTTTGGACGATCTGCAAAACAGCATCGACCGCATAAGCAGCGGAGATTACGAGGTCCGGAAAAGGAAAATACGCTATCAGGAAATGGAGCGCATTGTGGGGCGCTTCAACTATATGGCACGTCGGGTAAAAAGACGGGAGGACTCTCTCAGCCTAGCCAACCAGCAATTGCATGAAGAGATAGCCGAACGTCAGCGGGCGGAGGAGGCGTTGGCCCACAGCGAGCAACGCTATAGCCAGCTTTTCGACAGCATCACCGACTTTGTCTACACCCATGATCTCGAAGGGCGCTTTTTGAACGTGAATAGGGGGGCGGCCGCTGATCTGGGCTATGAGGACAAGGATTTGCTGGGCCGTGAAATAACCGATTTTATGCTGCCGCAATACAAACAGGCCTTTTTCGAAAATTATCTTCCAACCATAATCCGCGAGGGCAAGTACGACGGGATATCGGTCTATTTGGACCGGGATGGCAACAAGCACTATATCGAGTACCGCAATATCCTGGTCACTGAAAATGGCGAGCCCGACCACGTCAGCGGCATGGGCCGCAACGTGACTGATCGATTGCGCGCCCAGGAAAAACTAAAGCGCCTGGAAGAGCAATTGCGCCAGTCCCAGAAGATGGAGGCCGTGGGCACCTTGGCTGGAGGCGTGGCACACGATTTTAACAATATCCTGCAGGGCATTCGCGGATATGCCCAAATCATAGCCCTTGGCACCCGGCCCAACGAGCCGATGCGGGGCCATGTGAACCAGATAGAGGCGGCGGTGGGGCGGGCCTCGGAACTTGTGCGGCAGCTTCTCACCTTCAGCCGCCGGGTGCAGCCCCGCCTCAAACCAGTGGACCTGAACCAAAGCGCCGGCCAGGCAGTGGGCCTTATGAAACGCACCTTGCCCAAGATGATCACCATACAAACGGAATTGGCTGAGGACTTAAACCTGGTCAATGCGGACACCAACCAGATCGAGCAGGTTCTTCTCAATTTGGGGGCCAATGCCAGCGACGCCATGCCCGAGGGCGGCCGTCTAATAATAAGAACCGCCAATCAAACCCTAGACCGGGAATTTTGCCAAGCAAATCCGGAGGCCCAGCCCGGAGATTATGTACTG
>CAZDRW010000778.1:0-1674 GCA_964507555.1 uncultured Desulfarculaceae bacterium | reverse complement strand
CAGCTCAGGCGGGTGCGGGCCCTGCCCAGCCGCCAAAGAGGCGCTTGCACCTTGCGGTCCAACTCGGATCGCAAGCCGCCCAAGCTGGCGGACATGCCGCTCAAGGAAACCACGGGCTGATTCAAAAGAGTATGATAGCGATCGCTCAAGAGGTGCAACTCGGCTGAAAGATCTTTTAAACGCACCCCGCGCGCTTGCTGCTCCACGAGCGCCGCCGAGAGCCTGACCAGCCTGCTCTCGGTCAAAAACAGCTCTTGCTTTGCCCTGATTACGCCGGGGCAGAGAGATTGGGTCTCCTCTTCCACCGGCCCTGACCAGGCCAGCGAGCCCAAGGTCACCCGGCCGCTCTCCAGTTTCCTGCCATGGCAGGCCAGGCATAAATCCGGATCAGAAGCCTGGGCCAGGCCGGCGCTGAAAAAAAACGCCGACAGGACTATCGCCAAGCAACCTAGCCTCATGCCAGAATTCCCCAAACCCCAAAAAAAATGGTCAGCAGCAGCCAGGTCAGCACCAGCCGCGCATAGACATACCTATCCCAAAAATAGTCCGGCTCCGCCTTGTCCCAAAACGGCAGCAGCAGAAGGGCCGCGCCGCCAGCCAAGGTTACCGCCAGGGCCAAGCCAGCCGAAAGCATGCGGCCCAGGCCAGCCGCCGGCCAGAAATACCAGGGCAATATCGAGGTGAGGTCGGGGGCGCCGCTTAGGGGAGGCCGGTCGGAGGGCATCAGAAGCTCGGGCCAAAAGAAGGTCAGCCCTACCAGCACCACCAGGGCGGCCACCGCGGCCAAGCCGCGGCTCACCAAGGCATGGGGCCACAGAGGCTCCAAGGGACCATACTCTTTGGGATCGTAGTTATGCATGTAAAACCTACAGCGGCCTGGCCACGCCCAGGCGCCGGATCATGGTCCAATGCACTTTCAAAAACAGCATCATTACCACTGGCAAGGCCAAATGCAGCGCATAAAAGCGGCCTAAGGTGGCTCCGCCTACATCTTGGCCGCCCCTAAGCCAAGGCACCATGTAGGAACCAAGCCAGGGCACGCTCTGCCAGAGGCCGGTCAAAAGCCTGGCCAATTCCACGCCGGCCAGGTTCCAGGCCAGGACCTGACCCGAAGCGGCGGCCACCAAAACGCAGCCCAACAGCGCCACGCCGCTCAACCAGTTCAGTTCACGGGGCGTTTTATAAGCGCTGGTCCAAAGCACTCTCAGCATGTGCATTAGCGCGAAAAAAACCAGCATGTTGCCGCCGATTGCGTGCAGGCGCCGCAAGATCCAACCACCGGCCACCTGATTGTCCAGATGCATCAGACTGGTCCAGGCCCCGTCAGCGGTGGGGTGATAAAAGGCCAGCAGGAAAAGCCCGCTTACGACCTGCACGGCGAACATCAACAGGGCCAGGCCGCCGAAGCACTGGTAGAGATACTGCTGCCAGACGGTGACGGCGGGCACTTCCCGGCGCCAAAGCCCGGGCCTGAGCGCCTCCCGCGCGGCCAGCCAGTCACGCAGGCTGCCCAGAGCTCTATGCCGCCGGGTCATGGCCGGGCCTCCTTGGGCAAGCGGCGGGCTCCGGCGTAGGCATGGCAGGCGTTGCAACCGCCGGTCTGATGGCACAAGAGGCATTCGCCCAGCTCAAAGCCGGCGCCCAGTGTTTCCCCGTTTACCGCCACCAACCCTC
>CAZDRW010000777.1:0-1678 GCA_964507555.1 uncultured Desulfarculaceae bacterium | reverse complement strand
GCTCAATAAGCCGTCCCGCAAAATCGCCGGGGGGGTTCTTGAAAACGCTGCCCGCCGACGACATCCCGGCAGGTTGCGTAGCCCGCCGCCTGGCTAAAACCTCATCCACGCGCAAGCTCACCGCCTCGGGGCTTTCCTGGGCCAGCGTCAAAAGCACCGCCAACACCAAGCTCTGGGCGGGCAATTCGCGCCGCCTGTATCTGGCCGGCACTTGGTCGCCCGGCAGGGTTGCGACTTCACCCTCAGATAGGAGCAAGGTGATCTGGCTGGTGATGGCAGCCATGTCGGAACCCAAGGCGCCGGCATTGGTGGCCACGGCGCCTCCTACGGTGCCGGGTATGCCTGCGGCCCACTCCAGGCCAGCCAAGCCCAAGCGGGCCGCGAATTTCACGGCGGACGGTAGATGCGCCCCACCTCCGGCCCACAGGCTATCGCCCTCGCGGCGCAAGCTGGCCAACTGACCGGCCAGCCGCAACATGACCCCGGGATATCCGGTGTCGCGGACCAGGAGATTGGAGCCGCGGCCCAAAGGCATCCAGGGCAGGCCTGCCTGGCATACGGCCCGGATCACGAACCCCGCCTCTTCGGCGCTGGCCACTTGGCAGATGCACCAGGCCGGCCCACCCACACCCCAGGTGGTGTGGGCACTCATGGGCTGCTCGAACTTGACTCGTTCGCCCAGGCTTTGGTGCAACAGCTGTTTCAACTCAGCGCTCACTCGCGTCCCCGTGCTTGGTCAATTCCTCGCCCACGCGCCAGACATCGCCGGCACCCATGGTAAAAAACACGTCCCCGGGCTGCAGGACGCGGTGCAGCCGCTCCAGGGCGGCTTGCGGCGTACCCACGTGCTCCACCGCGCGGTGACCGTGGGCCCGAATCGCTTCCACCAGCTTTTCCGCCGAGACCTCAGGGTCCGGCCGTTCGCTGGCCGCATAGATATCCAGAACCAGCAGCTCATCCGCGCCGTAAAAGGCCGTGGTGAACTCATCGAACAAAAGTTTGCTGCGGCTGTAGCGGTGGGGCTGGAAGCACACCACCAGGCGCCTATCCGGCCAGGCCGCGCGGGCGGCCTCCAAGGTTGCGCGAATCTCCGTGGGATGGTGGGCATAATCGTCCATGATCAAGGCGCCGGCGGCGCTGGTTCCCTTTTCCTCAAAACGGCGCTTCACCCCAGAGAAATCCGGGCAAGCCGCCATGGCCTTGGCCAGATCCACGCCCACTTCCTGGGCCACGGCGATAGCCCCTAAAGCGTTCTGTACGTTGTGACGGCCCGGCAGGGGCAGATTCACCGTGCCCACCGCCTCGCCGCGCACATAAAGCGTGAAGCGGGAGTTAAGCCCGGACATCTTTAAGTCACGGGCTTGGAAGTCGGCCTGCGAGGTCAGGCCGTAGGTGATGGTCCGCTTGCGCACTTGAGGTATGAGCCCCGCCAAGCGCGGATCATCCAGGCAGATCACCGCCGCTCCGTAGAAAGGAACCTTGTTCATGAACTCAACAAAGACCTCGTCCAGGGCGGCGTCCGAACCGTAGTGGTCCATGTGCTCCCGGTCCACGTTGGTGACCATCACCACCACGGGGCTCAGGCGGATGAAGGAACCGTCCGATTCGTTGGCCTCTGATAGGATTATGTCTCGATTGAACTGCATTGAATTGTATGTATATGGTATGAGGTTTCATT
>CAZDRW010000776.1:0-1689 GCA_964507555.1 uncultured Desulfarculaceae bacterium | reverse complement strand
TCAGAGGGGCCAGCACCACCAAAACCTTCACCGCCGCCGCCATCCTGTTGCTGCACCAACGGGGCGTCATCAACATCGATGACACCATAGACGGCGTCTTTCCGGGCAGCGATACTCCCTATGTGCCCGCCACCGCAGACTACGACATACCCTACAAATCGCAAATCACCATCCGGCAGTTGCTCGGACACCGGGCCGGGGTTTTTGACGTCACCAACAGCGCCATACCGGCTACCGCCAAGGCGCCCTATGCAGGACAGCTATACCTTGAGTATGTAACCAAGGTCCTGGGCCAGACGGAACATACTTTTACTTTTGACGAGTTGGTGGGCGTGGTGGCCGCCAACCAGCTCAGCTACTTTACGCCGGGAGCAGGCTACCACTACAGCAACACCGGATACTCCATCTTGGGGAAAATAATCGAAAGGGCGTCCGGCCTGAGCTATGGCGAGTTCATCAGGCAGAATTTTCTGATTCCCAACGGCTTGCAACAGACCAGCTTCCCCTACCTGGGCAGCGACATGGACCTGCCCAGTCCCTACGCGGATGGTTATTCATTTGAAGGCGGCGAATTGTATGAGACCACCCTGAGCAACATGTCGGGCAATACGGCCGAGGGCAACATCATCACCACCCCAAACGATCTGGCCAAGTGGGGCAGGCTTCTCTTCAGCGCGCAGGCGGGCCTCAATCAAGAAACGATCGCCATGATGACCGACGTTCGGGACACTGGTCAACACGGCGGAAACTACGGTCTGGGATGCAACTTTGCCGAGGGGCTGGGATACGGGCATAACGGCGCCCATGAGGGCTATCTAACCCTGATGCAGTATAACCCGGAAAACGGGGTGGCCATTGTCATCTTCTGTTCGGTGATAGACTTCGAGGGTTTGGGCGGTCAGCTTGGTTTGCTATACGACGTGGGCAGGGCCGCGGTTTCCATGCTGGTCAGCCATCCGGCCAGATAGGCCGTAGGCCGCTAGGAGCAAGCCAAGGTCCAAGCCGTCCTCGACCTCACCGGGAGGCTGAGCGAGTTGGCGAGTTCGGAATACGTCTGGATTAGGTTAATAGAGTCAAGCATCCAACAGCGGGTCCGGCAGCAACCGGCTCGCTGTTTTGATTTGATGCGCTTAAGAGTGTTTTAGCGATATGCTCATCATGCGGCCCCCAGTGCGCGCTTGCAGCTTATCAACTCAATAATGTCGTGTTATCATTGCGCATGCGCTTGAGGTGCGCCGGGGAATGATCCTATACTATGGCAACTGCCCTTAGACCACGAACCAGCAGGCGGTGACAAGCATCATGTCCCTATCCGACCCGCAGACCTATCTCTGGCTCCTGCCGCCCCTGGCGGCCTATTTGATCCTGGCCGCGATCCTGGAATTGGCCATCCGCCGGTTGCCCGTCCTCAGCAAGCTGCGGCTTCCCTTGCATCTCATCATCCTGGGCCTGGGCCTGGAGTTCTCCCTCTGGCGCATGCCCCCGGGCCTCATGCAGTCGCTGTCACCCTACGCCAAATCCCTCTTGGCCTTTGGCGCCGTGGTGCTGGTCATACAGGCGGTGGAAGGCCTCAGCGTGGGCTATTTCATGGTGCGGGTTAGAAACCGCCATGTGCCGCCCATCCTGCGCCGCTTCCTGCTCTTGGTGGCCTATTTCCTGGTGGCCACCATTATTCTGCGCGCCTATCTG
>CAZDRW010000775.1:0-1706 GCA_964507555.1 uncultured Desulfarculaceae bacterium | reverse complement strand
TTCTGCTACCTGCCCAGCAACATGCGCTGCGCCGACCGCTTCCGCAACCTGCCGGCGTTCCGCTGCCCCTTTGCCGGATTCCGTCTGGCCCTGGCGGTCAAGGAGAAGTAGCGCCGCGCTATCCACATACTTTTAGGAGCGGGATTAATACAACTCCATTAGGCATCCGCTCGAAAAATGAGCAACCCGCTTCATTCCTTACTACCCCCTGTAGTATAGTCCCCCTACTTGCATCTGCTCCGCGGGTTGCGGTTTCCAAGCATCATGGGCCGTAGCTGTTGCTCCGAATACCCGCCCATCCCAAGCACGGCGCGCACTTGGGAGAAAGCTCGAGGTTTGGTGAGTCAAAGAATTTGGGCATATCTGGTCTGCGCGGCCTTGGGCTTGTGGTCGCAAGCGCATTGGATCCAAGGCCACGGCTGGGACTACACCGCATGGGCGCGGCTGGCGGCCGGGCCGCTGGCGGGCTTGGCTGTGGCCTGGCTGATCGTGCGCTTCCTGGCGCCGCTGGCCTTTTTCCAGCGCGCCACGCGCAACTGGCGGGCGCGCGGCCTCAACCTGTTCTTCCTGGCGGCGGCGGCCAACTACGGGCTTGCCCTCTATCCCGGCCAGCTCGACCTGGGCGGCGGCTGGGTGTTTGGCGGCAAGCTCTACGGCTGGCCCGCCCTATGGTTGGCGGCCACGCTGTGGGCCCAGCACGTAGCGCTCTGCTTCGGCTGGGCCTTCCGGCAGCAACTGTACGGCATCCTGGCCCTGGCCCTAGCGGCCGAATTCGTGCGCCACTTTTGCGCCAATCTGAAAAGCCGCCTCCCCGCCTGGCTCAAGGCCGCCTTGGGCGACATCCTGATTTTCTGGGTCCTGCCGCGGACCGCGCTGCTTTTCATCACCAGCCTGGCCTCTAAATATTTCCTGGCCCGCATGCACCTGGGAGCCGAGATACCGCGCCTGTCCGATACGTCCTGGTCGTTCCTCATGCGCTTCGACGCCTGGTACTACAACGACATCGCCCGGCACCTTTATCAAAACAAGGCCGATACCTTCGCCTTCTTTCCCCTGTACCCGCTTATCACCAGGGGTCTCAGCGCCCTCACCGATTGGCCGGTATACGTCTCGGGCATCGTGCTCGCAAACCTGGCGGTGATGGCGGCGCTGGTTTTGATCTATAAAACATATTTTCAAAAACTGGGTCGCCCGGCGCTTTCCATCGCGGTGATCATGCTGTCGATCTGGCCATCCTCCATTTTCTTCTCCAGCTTTTACAGCGAGTCGCTCTACCTGCTCTTGGTAGTCTGGTCGTTTTACTTTTACCGCCGCGACAACCTGCCTCTAAGCGGCCTGATGGGCGCCATGGTCACGGCCACCAGGCCCACCGGCTTGGTGCTGCTGCCCGCCTTTGGCCTGGACGCGCTTATCAAGACGCGGCGCCTCCGCTGGCCCATGCTCTGGCTGCTGTTGATCTGCGCGGGAGTGGGCGGCTACAGCCTGTTCTGCTGGTTCCAAACCGGCGATCCCCTGTTCTTCAGCGCCATCCAGAAAAATTGGGGCCGCGCTTTTGCCTTGCCCTGGACGGTCTTTGCCGATCACTTCGGCTCCATGGTGCACCACAATCAACTGGCCAATGAGGTGGACTTCGCCTTCATGGTGGACATGCTGTCCGCGCTTTTCGCCCTTGCCCTGGTTCCCTATGTCTGGAAGCGGGTGGGAGC
>CAZDRW010000774.1:0-1710 GCA_964507555.1 uncultured Desulfarculaceae bacterium | reverse complement strand
ATAATAGCATATAGCATAAATTGTAAAATTGTAAAATCAGCATCAATGGCAAAAAAAATAAACGCTTAGCTCCACTGACAGTTTGCGAGGACATCCCTGGTCCTCTCCCTGGCCTGGTCAAAGGCCCGCTTGCCCAGGTGCAGGCGCGTAGGGCCAACCCGGATTTGATCAAGGGCTTTAACTTCGCATAACCAAACACCGGCGGTCCCGACTTGCTCCAATTGATCCTGGTAAACCTGAAGCCTTGCCGCGTCAATGGCCCGGGCCTGCAACTTGATGGGAGTCCAGTTCCTGGACAAAGTATGGCTGATGGGTTTGGTGAGGCTGCCCGAAGGCAGATAATGCACCGCCATGGAGGCCGCGCCAAAATGCCTGTAAGCAGCCATGAGCGGGGCCTTGTCCACCAGGCCGCCGTCCAGGAGCAGCTCCTGGCCGCGCTTGACCGCGCTGAACATGATGGGCACCGCTCCCGAGGCCACCACCGCTGGTATCAAGGCGCCTTTATGCAAGACCACCCTGCCTTGGCCGGCGGCGTCCAAGGCAACCACCAGGCAGGGCTTAACGCAGTCCTCAAAGGTTTTCACCGGCAGATCGCGCTCAAGTAGATCGCTGAAGGCTTGCCCGGCCAGATAGCCGGTGCGGCCCCGGAAACGTCTTAGCAGCAGCCGGATGAACGACACCGGGGTTGGCGGGTCCCAGAAATGCTCTTTGCGCAACCTTTGGAACATGGCCACCATGTCCAGCGGCCTAACGCCGGCCGCGGCAAAGGCCGCCACCAAGGCGCCCGAGGAAGTACCGGCATAGGCGTCCGGATTAAGGCCAAGGTCCTCCAAACCTTGCAGAAATCCAGCATGGGCGAAAAAGCCGAAAAAACCGGAGGACATCACCGCCACCAGGGGGCGCCGTAACGGGCCGGGAGGGGCTGGCGGGTTGTGATTTTTGTGGTGCTGATCGTAAGAGCCATTGTTTTCTTGAGTATTCATGGCTCCAATGCATAGACTAGGGTGAAGATTATGTCAATGGCGGAGGTGTTGATAATTGAGTGACGCCAAGGCGTTGGCCCATATCCTGGATGGCGCGCGCAAGTTGGTGGCCTTTTCCGGCGCGGGCATGTCCACCGAAAGCGGCATACCGGACTACCGCTCTCCCGGCGGGGTGTGGAGCCGGTTCCAGCCGCCGGTGCTGCAAGAATTTCTGGCCGATGAGGCGGCCCGGGTTCGTTACTGGCGCTTTTACCAGGAGACCTTTCCGGCTTTTGCGGCCGCCCAGCCCAATCCGGGACATCTGGCCCTGGGCCGGCTCTATGCCCAGGGGCGTTTGGCCGCGGTGATAACCCAAAACATCGACGGGCTGCATATCCGCGCCGGGGTACCGGCAAAAGACGTATTGGAACTGCACGGGAACGCTTTTGCCAGCGCTTGCTTGAAGTGCGGCGGCTGTCAGACCCAAACCGCCGATCTGCTGGCCGGTTTTCTGGGCACCGGCCTGGCCCCCAATTGCCCGCGTTGCGGCGGTCCCCTGAAGCCGCAGACCATCAGTTTCGGCCAGTCCTTGGATAGGGCGCTGTTGGAGCGGGCGGCCCGCTTGTCCGAAGAGGCGGACCTCATGCTGGTCATGGGCTCGTCTTTGATGGTGACTCCGGGTGTGATGCCCTCCACGGTGATCGTCTGGTCGTCGCCCTCGTGCGCGTTGACCCACTCGTGGCGCGGG
>CAZDRW010000773.1:0-1722 GCA_964507555.1 uncultured Desulfarculaceae bacterium | reverse complement strand
AGGGACCGGTCGAAAGCTCGACGGCCACGGGACGGACGAGCATCCGCCGGATGTTCGCGTCTTGGCCGGCGGCGTGTTTGGCGCGGCCGTTGCCCGACGGGGCCTCGCCGTTTCGCTTGGCAGGGACCTCGGGCGCGGCCTTGGGCTGGCCAGAGGAGACCTGGCAGAGGCAATCCGGCCGCCTGCCGATCACGCCCCGCTATTTCGAGGGATAGCTGCCCGCCGACACCGGCGGCCCAGATAAATCAAAAGGCGCTACGGGTAAGCGTTTTTATGCGCCGGCCTGCTAGCGCCATTTAGTTATTTAGCGCGCGAACGCCGGATCGCAGTTAACCATGGGGCCGGAGCCTTTGTACTCCTGGTCCTCGTCGTTACCCTTGAAATTAATCAAGCTTATGTCGTAGCTCACGTCGGTCCAAGTGATGCTGGCCGTGTTGGTCCGCTTGCCATTCACCGTGATTACCGCGGTAAACATGGATACATTGCCTGCCGTGGAGTCGGAACCATGGAGATTAAGTTTGCAATGGACTGTGTCATCTTGGGTCCAGCCTTGGCCGGAGCCGGTCACATTGTATGAGTAGTGCGTGCCGCCGAGCTTCCAGCTTATGTTGCCGGTCTCGCTGCTTGTTTCACAAAGGCTGTTAACCGCCACCCGGATGCTGGGGCCACCGGAGGGCAGCAGGACAAGGCAGGGCTCAGAACCCTCCACCGCATGGGCCATGGGCGCCCAAATCAAACAAATGCCCGCGAGAACCAATAAGCACGTAAATAAGAATTTCATACCGGCCTCCCTCAGTTACGTGCTCCATCATGCCTGATCGGAGCTTTCCGGCGCAACATCCTCGCGCCAACGCCGGCGGCTGGTCACAATGAAGCCGGTGTGGGCCTTCATGCTGTGTTTGGGCCGTATGGAGCGGCCCTTGATGTGCCAAAAGCGCTGCAAGGTCTCAAAGCCTTCGGCCAAGGAAAAAAACGGATTCAGGTTGAGCGCCTCTATCTGCTGGCTCATCTGCATAACGCTGGGAATATAGGCCACCCACACCGCGCCGGGCTTCAGCGCCCCCGCTGCGGCGTCAATCATGGTCCAGGGCTCGGGCACGTCGGTGAAAAGCCGCTCATAGCCTTGATCTTGGAACCCTTCTTGCGAGGGATCTATCATGAACGGCTGCCAGCGCTCCAAGAATTCCGGCCCCAAATAGAGCGCCGCGTTTTTGCGGGTGCGGTTCAGGTGATCCTGGCGAATGTCATAGGTATGCAAACGCCCCTGCGGGCCCAAGGCGCGCAGCAGGGTCATGGTCAGCGCGCCATGACCGCAGCCCACCTCGGCCACCTTCAGGCCGGGCGCCACATCCCCCCATTGGATAATGGTGGCCAAGTCCTTGGGATAAATCACCTGCGCGGTGCGGGGCATGTTCAGCACCACTTCGTGCAGGTTGGGCTTGAATACCAGATAGCGCCGCCGTATGGGCGAGGTGAGGAGTCCGCCGTCACGTTGGGCGCAGAGCGTCTCCTCCGTGAAAACCTCGCCACGGACGCGCTCGGCCCGGGGGGCCTCGGGCACTATGATCAGATAGCGGCGATCCCTTTCATCCACCAGAAGCATGGGATCGCCTGGAAGGAAGTCGCCCGGTTGGGCCTCATTAGTCATAAGTTACTCCAGATTAAATGCTGTGAGCTTTATATCCCAAGCCGGGCGCTGACGCAAAGGAACAAGCAGGTTGG
>CAZDRW010000772.1:0-1725 GCA_964507555.1 uncultured Desulfarculaceae bacterium | reverse complement strand
GCTCTACACTCGACATGCGCGTTACCTGGAGTTACGATTAAAGACTATGGCTTTGGCATCTGGCAAAAAAAGGAGACCATAAATGGCTAGGGTGGATGATTATCAGCAGAGCTTTGATTTGGCTGCAGAGGAGCTGTCTGGCCGTAATTTCTTGGATGTGGCCCGTCGGGCAGGAGCAAAGCACGCGGAAGATGGCGAAAGCATGGAATTTCTCTATTATGGCCGGCCGGTTAAAGTGACCCGCGCTCCGGTGAGTGTCGTTCATTTGGACCAAGGTCCGGAGATACCCATAGCCGAAAAAGCGCTGATTCTCCACTATCTAGTCAATGCGGACGGCACGGAGCCCACCGGAGAGTGGATCACCTTCCGTGAAGTGCCCTCTGGCGAGTTTTATTGGTCGGCCTTTGTCAAGCGCGCCAAGAGCCCCTTGGTTGGCTTTTTTGGTGAGCGCCCCAAATTGCTGCTGGAACTGGCTGCGGGAGTGGGCGGCAAACCAGCCCAAGACCAGGCTGGCGACTCGGCTGTGATCGTGCAAGCGTTTCCCAGGGTGCCGTTCATGCTCCAGCTTTGGGAGGGCGATGATGAATTTCCGCCGGAGGGCAATGTGCTGATGGACTCCACCATTAGCGGATATCTTTCAACTGAGGACGTAGCTTTGGCCGCGGGACTTCCCATATATAAAATGATGGCCATGGCCAGGCAGTCAAAGTAATTTATAATACAATATGACGTTTATTAAACTAATACCGGCATGTGAGCCAAAAGGCATTTGACTCCCAGACAAGCCGATATCTGGGGGCATTAGGCCGAATGTCCTCACCCGAGAGAACATCTTTGCCTCGGCTCTTTTCGGCTCATCTGGGTTGGCGGTGCTATGGAAAAGAAAGACCATGATAATGACCTGTAGGACTGGCGCAAGCCAGGTTCAGGTCTTACTTTTTTTAGGAATAAAGTGCAATAGGCGCTTTAAATGTTGCTTTGACGCTTTTGGGCATATGGAAAATTAGAAAGTTGTGGGCTTTATAAAGGCAAAAGTGGTCAACAAAAGTGCTGTATATGCTATGGAATAAATCGGTGGTCTTGGCCAGACCAACCCAAAACCGATTGGAGTTTAACAAATAATATGGATGACATGAAAGGCGAGAGCGGATGCGGTTGTGGGTGCGGCCATCATCATGCTTCTCCTGCCGGCACCTATGATGGGCCTGATTGGAACGCAGAGTCCCAAGATGCGCTGGTTTGCCACTGCATGGGGGTGACCAAAGGCCAGGTCCTGGAGGCGATTGACAAGGGCGCCTATACGGTACCTCTGCTGAAAATTATGACAGGGACAGTACACGGACAGGATTGCAAAAACAAGCATCCCTTGGGGCGCACCTGCGAGGTCGACTTGGAGCAGCTCATCCGGCTTTATCAGAAAGAGCCTCCGCCATTGGAGCCCAAGGGTGGATGCGGTTGCTGAATCTGGACCAAAGCCTGAAAACTCCGGTTGCAAGGATTTCGAATCTCATGGGGCAAGAAAAAAGGAGCAGCCATGAAGATAGCGGTTAGCGGTAAGGGAGGCGTGGGCAAGACTACTTTCGCAGCCATGATGGCCCGGGCTTTGGCCGAGCGGGGCCTGCGAGTCCTGGCGGTGGACGCCGATCCGGACGCCAACTTGGGGCAGGCCTTGGGCTTCCCTGATTATGATAAATTAGTACCAGTAAGTGACATGAAGGCGCTAAT
>CAZDRW010000771.1:0-1729 GCA_964507555.1 uncultured Desulfarculaceae bacterium | reverse complement strand
TAAAAAAAGTGAAGCGCCGAACTGGTGTTTGAATCCAGCTTTTTCTGCTCAATGAGGCACAAAGAAGTTTATAATTCCGGCTATGAACGAGAGCCACGACGTCATAGTTATCGGTCTGGGCCCGGGCGGAGCCATGGCGGCGGTAGAGTTGGCTAAAGCAGGAGCCAAGGTCCTGGTTCTGGACTTTAAGCCCAAGAAAACCAAGCCCTGCGGAGGATGTGTCAGCCGGCGCTGGGAGTGGCTGCTGCGCACCTTGGATTTGCCCAATGATTTATGGCGGCATCCGGTGGACCGGCTTTGGCTGACCGCGCCGGATAGACCACCGGCGCTTTGGCGGACCGGCGAGCCTGGAGCCTATTTCGTCGATCGCGCCGAATTGGATCTGGCCCTGTCTCAAGCTGTGAGAAACGCCGGGGTCCAGGTGTTGGAGGCCAGGGCGCTGGAAATGGCCTATTCGACCATAGGCGTCACTATCAAGAGCACTGCGGGCCAGCACCGGGCGCCTTGGCTGGTGGGAGCAGACGGCGCAGGCGGCCTCATGGGGAGAAAGCTGGGGCTGGGGCGCAGCAAGCTTGCCTACAGGGCCGTGGTGGAGGAGCGGCCTCTGCCAACCCATTTGGCCGAAAGACTGAACCACGCGGCGCTGATCGAGCTGGGCGGCGTGCCCGGCGGCTACGCCTGGGCGTTCGCCCGCGGCCAAACCGTCAACCTAGGCATGGGATATTGGTGCGTTAAGAAAAAGGCCGGTTGGGCCGCCCTGCCTACCTCGGAAGTGGTCAAAGCGTTCGCGGGATTTCTGCATAGGCTGGGACTCGGGGAGCCGGGCCCCTGGCGGGGTTGGGTCATACCTTGTCCCGGCGGCGGGCCGCCCTTGG
This sequence comes from uncultured Desulfarculaceae bacterium, assembly GCA_964507555.1. Classification (GTDB taxonomy): domain Bacteria; phylum Desulfobacterota; class Desulfarculia; order Desulfarculales; family Desulfarculaceae; genus Desulfocarbo. Next base: position 854 of record CAZDRW010000771.1, on the reverse strand, counting down.
TGGCCCGGGGCAGGGCTTGCGTGGTGGGCGACGCCGCCGCCGCGGGAGATCCTTTTTTGGGCGAAGGCATCGGCCAGGCCATGTTCAGCGGGCGCTTGGCGGCCCAGGCCGTGCTGGACGGCGATCTGGAGCGCTACAACCGTGAACTGAAAGGGCTTTGGCGGGAGCACCGGCACGGCAGGCTCTTGGCCAGGCTCATCTATGGCTGGCCCGGTTTTTTCCAAGGCTTGGCCTGCCGACATCCGGGGGCCATAGAATTGGGATTCGCCGTTTTGCGGGGTGAACTGGCCCAGGCCGGGCTGTGGTCCGCCGTGGCGGCCAAGCTTCTGGGACGCGAGCCCACCCTTGACCCAGCGGCCAGGGGCTATTATAGTAAGCATTTGAACTGACGGCCTTCTTGGGGAGGAGCCCTTGGCGGGCAAAGATCGAGTAAATTTTTGGTGGCCGGCCATCCTGCTTTCAGCGATCATCGTTTGCGGAGTCACGCTTTACCGTGGTTTCGCAAACTTCAATAAGGTGCAGGACGAGTTGGCCCAGGTGCGCGAGACCAACCAAAAGTTGGACGCGGAAAACCGGGCGCTTTACCGCAAAGTGCTCCGCTTGCGCGGCGATGCCAGGGCCCAGGAGCAGGCTGCCAGGCAGGGAATGGGTTTGGTGCGGGCGGACGAATTGGTTTATACCGATGCCCAGGCGGGCCCCTCCGAGGCCAAGCCGGCATTTCCCGCGCCGCCGCAGGACACGGCACCTTCTAAGGACAAGGAGTAGAGCGCATGGCTGAAAACGCGGCCGAGCTTTTTCTCCTGGAGGCCTGGGTGGCTGACAACCCGGGCTCCCGTTTGTTCCTCAAGCTGGCC
>CAZDRW010000770.1:0-1735 GCA_964507555.1 uncultured Desulfarculaceae bacterium | reverse complement strand
TTGGCGACCGTGTGGTGGCCTATATGCCCAACACGCCCGAAACCCTGGTGGCCTTTTTGGCCTGCGCCAGCCTGGGGGCGATCTGGTCCAGTTGCTCGCCAGATTTCGCTGGCCGCAGCGTGATCGATCGCTTTAAGCAGATAAGTCCCAAGGTGCTTATCGCGACCGACGGCTACATGTATGGCGGTAAGACCTTCAGCACCATTGAGTCGGTGCGAACCCTACAAGCGGAACTGGACAGCCTGGAGCAGGTGGTGCTGGTGCCCTGCCGGGACCTGCCCCAACATGCCGCCCAAGTAGAAGGCGCCATACTCTGGGCCGAGCTTTTGCAAGTGGCCGAGCCTTTGGTTTTTACTCAGGTACCATTTGACCATCCCATGTGGGTGGTCTATTCCTCGGGCACTACAGGCAAGCCCAAGGGCCTGGTACACAGCCAGGGCGGGGTGCTCCTGGAATTCATGAAGTTCCATACCTTCCATCTGGACCTGCACCCGGGGGACCGATTCTTTTGGTTCAGCACCACCGGCTGGGTCATGTGGAATATCGTGGCCGGCAGCCTCCTGGCTGGCGCGGTGCCGGTGCTCTTTGACGGGAACCCGGCCTACCCCGACCTGAACACCCTGTGGCACATGGCCGAGAAGGCAGGCCTGTCCATGTTTGGCACCAGTGCCGCCTTTATTACCGCCTGTATGCAGCAGGGCCTCAAACCCGGTACTGACTACAACCTAAGCAAGCTCCGGTCCATCGGCTCCACCGGCTCGCCCCTGTCGGCGGCCGGTTTCAACTGGGTCTACCAGGAAGTTGGCTCTGACATTGTATTGGGCTCCACCAGCGGAGGCACCGATGTCAGCACCGGTTTCTTGGGATCCTGCCCCTTGCTGCCGGTGCGGGCCGCCGAACTCCAGTGCCGTTGTCTGGGGGTGAACGCCCAGGCCTGGGACGAAGTGGGCAACCCGCTCATAGGCGAGGTGGGCGAACTGGTAATCACCGAACCCATGCCGTCCATGCCTATCTACCTTTGGGACGACCCCAACAACCAGCGCTACCTGGAAAGCTATTTCGGCGTATATCCCGGCGTGTGGCGCCACGGCGATTGGCTGAAGATAACCCCGGAGGGCGGCTGCGTGATCATGGGCCGCTCCGACTCCACCCTCAACCGCCAGGGCGTACGCATGGGCAGCAGCGATTTCTACAACGTGCTGGACGATATGAGTGAACTTGAGGACAGCCTGATAGTGGGCTACACAGATCCCGGCGGCCAATACCGCATGCCTTTGTTTGTGGTGCCGGCAGCGGGCGTAGCCCTGGACGACGGCCTCAAGAAGAAGATCGCCACCACCCTGCGCACCACGCTTTCCCCCCGGCACGTGCCGGACGCGATCTTTGCGGTCAGCGATATACCACGCACCCTGAACGGCAAAAAGATGGAAGTCCCGGTTATAAAGATCCTGTCGGGAATGGGGGTCAGCAAAGCCGTGAACCTGGGTTCCATGAGCAACCCGGATTCCATGGACTACTTTGTCAGGTTCGCAGCCGAACCTCCCTGGTAGGACGCGGTTGACCATGAAACCTGATACATCTTTTTCAGATGAAGGCTGCTGGCAGCCAGACTGTATCATTAGCCGGCAAGGAGCCTCCCCTGAAGCAGCAAGGCCCGCGGCGCCTTAGCCATGCCCATGAGCTCTCGGGGCTGCTATACGTCTCGCAGAGTCCACGAGGGAAGCGTGCTATCTTG
>CAZDRW010000769.1:0-1743 GCA_964507555.1 uncultured Desulfarculaceae bacterium | reverse complement strand
TGAGCAGCATAAGGGCGAAGAACTCCTTACCCCGATCCTTTAGATCCCACATGGTCCAAACGCCGGTGAAGAAAACGATGCTGGTCAAAAGCACCAAGGGCAGGCTTATGCCGTCCACGGCCAGGAAGTAATAGATGCCCAGGCTTTTTACCCAAAGGGATCGTTCCACGAACTGCAGGCCGCCTGCCGCGGCGTCATAGGCGATAAAGATATATAGCGTAAGCGCCAGGCTGATCCCCGCCGATATCAAGGAAACCCAGCGCACCGCCCTATTGCTTTCAGGGGGCAGGAACAGGATCACCAGCACCCCGGCTCCGGGCGCCAGCATTATGGCTGAGAGGAAGGGGAAGTCCATTCGTTAGTCCTCACAGCAAAAGGAAATACAGGCCGATCATGGCGATGATCAGCACCATGATGAAGAGGTTGTATTGCAAAAGCCCGCTTTGCAGAAAACTCAAGAGCCAGCCGGTGCCCACGGTGCCGCGGCAGACGCCGTCAATGGCCCCGTCCACCACCCGGCGGTCGTTCATGGTGAACAGGCGGGAGAACACGCCGTAGACCACGTAATCGGTCAGGCGCCGGTAGAGCGCGTCAAGGTACCAACGCTGCGCAAACAGCGTCTCCAGGGCGGGCAGGCGGCTGAGGAAGCCTTGCTGGGCCGAGGCTTTGCGGCCGAATTCCAACCAGGCCAAGGCCACGCCGATGAGCACCGCGGCCACCGCCGTCACCAGAAGCCAGGTGTGATGGGGCAGGGAAGGCGGCGAGCCCCAGTGCAGGAAATCGATGAGCTTTTTGTCGAACAAGCCCAGGGCGATGGTGAAGCAGGCTAGAACAATGAGAGCGCTGGCCATGGCCCAGTAACCGCCCGAGGAGTGTCCGTGCTCGTCATGGGCCGCATGCGCTTGGTCCTTGGCGTCTGCGCTAGCCTCTGCCTGAGGCGCATGAGACTCTTTGGGGAGCCACATCACGAACAAGAGGCGGAAGGAGTAATAGGCGGTCAGGAAAGCGCCCAGCAAGCCGGCCCACAGCCAGACGCCTTGATCCAGTTCAGCCAGGGCGCCCATGATGGTCTCCTTGGAGAAGAAGCCCGCCAAGGGGAAAATACCGGCTAAGGCGGCGCCGGCGATGGTGATGCACACCATGGGTATGCGTAAGGAGCGGGCGCCCATTTTGCTCATGGCAAAGAAGTCGTTTGTGGCGAAATGGTGGATGAAGACGCCGGAGCAAAGAAAGAGCAGGGCCTTGAAGGCGGCGTGGGTGGTGAGATGAAATACGCCGGCAAAGTAGGAGCCCGCGCCCAGACCCATGAGCATGAAGCCCAATTGGCTAACCGTGGAATAGGCCCAGACTTGCTTTATGTCGCGAGCCACCATGGCCATGGTCGAAGCCAAAAGCATGGTGATGGTGCCGATGGCCAGGATGACGGCCAGAGCGTCCGGCGAGGCCGAATACATGGGATAAAGCCGGCTGACCAGATAGACACCGGCCGCCACCATGGTGGCCGAATGCAAAAGAGCGCTGACCGGGGTGGGGCCCTCCATGGCGTCGGGGAGCCAGGTGAGCAGGGGGAACTGAGCGCTTTTGCCCACCACGCCGCAGAACACCAGAACTGCGCTGGTGGTCAAAAGCGCCGGGCTGAGCTTGGCCGCTGCCTGGCTGTTCAATCCGATTATGGAGAGAGCGCCCAGATTGAGAAGCAGGACAATGATGCCCAGGAAGAAGCCCAGGTCGCCCAGGCGGGTC
>CAZDRW010000768.1:0-1745 GCA_964507555.1 uncultured Desulfarculaceae bacterium | reverse complement strand
GAGTTCGTCAATGTGATCCCCAAGGACAAGTACAGAACCGTGGATGACATGTACAAAAAATGGCAGGAAGTCCTGGCTGGCAAATCCGCCGCCTTCCTGCTGGATGTGCGGACCCACCCCGAATTCGACGCCTTCCATATTGAGGGTTCCAGCCATATCCACGCCGGCCATATGTACACCATTCCCAAGAAGATCAAAGATCCCAACGCCGAGATCTGGGTCTATTGCCGCACCCAGCACCGGGCCGGCTATGTGGCGGGCTTCCTGTACAAGTACGGCTACAAGAATGTCTACTTCGTTCACAAGGCCAAGGACGGCACCCCCGGCGGCATCACAGGTTGGGTCAAGCGGGGCTACCCCATTGTGAACTACTGGTTCGGCTATGCCGACAAGACCGGCATCCACTACTCCAAGCCCCCTCTCAAGGAGCGCAAGGGCAAGGGCTTCGTCCGTGAGTTCATGAATCAACGCGGCGAGCTGTAGTCTAAAGCGCTACTTCTATCTCGTTTGATCCAGGGGGAGGCCTGCCTATACGGACGCGCCTCCCCCTTCTTTTTTATCCGCCGTTCTTGGAGATGAGCCATGTCCCAAAACGATCTTCGCCAGCATGCAGCACAGATCCTGCTAGCCGCGCTTGAAGCGGCGGACCCGGCCTCGGCCATTAAAAGAGCCGTCACGCTGGAGGGGGCTAGTCTCAAAGTCGGCGAGCAGAGCCTGAATCTTTCTGACTATGACCGCGTGATCGCAGTGGGGGCGGGCAAGGCCGGCACTCCTATGGCCCAGGCCTTGGAGGATATTCTGGGCGACCGCCTGGCCGGCGGCATCGTGGTGGTCAAGGATGGTCACGGCGGGAAGACAAAAAAAATACGCATTTTCGAAGCCAGCCATCCGGTGCCGGATGAGCGCGGAGTGGCGGCGGGCAGTAAAATCGCCGCTTTCTTACAAGACAACGCGGGTCCCAAAAGCCTGGTATTCTGCCTCCTCTCTGGCGGGGGCAGCGCGCTGTTGGTGAGCCCAGCACCTGGCGTGACCCTGGCCGACAAGCAGGATACCACCCGCCTTCTCCTGGCCTGCGGAGCTGACATTGCTGAGATTAATTCTATCCGCAAGCACCTAAGCCAGCTAAAGGGTGGCGGCCTGGCCCGCCTGGCCGGGGAGTCGCGCGTGGTGAGCTTGATCGTTAGCGACGTAGTAGGCGACCGCCTGGACACCATCGCCTCGGGGCCCACGGTACCGGATCATAGCACCTGGGGCGACTGCCGTGAGATACTGGGACGCTATGGCATCTGGGAACAGACGCCGGTTTCAGTGCGGGAGCGAATCCAGCTGGGACTGGACGGCGAATTTCCCGACACTCCCAAGCCGGGTGAGCCGCAACTGTCTAAAGTGCTCAACCTAATCGTAGCCGGCAACCGCCAGGCATTGGACTACGCCTCGGCCAAAGCCAAAGAACTTGGCTATGCTCCCCTGATCTTAAGTTCAACCATTGAAGGCGAAACCTACGATGTGGCCCGCATGCACGCAGCCATGACGCGCGAGGTGCGCCAGACCGGTCACCCCCTGGCACCGCCCTGCTGTCTGATCAGCGGCGGCGAAACCACAGTCACCTTGGGAGACAATCCGGGCAAGGGGGGCCGCAATATGGAATTCGCATTGGCTTGCGCCCTTGATTTGGAGGGTTTGGATAAGGTGCTGGCGCTTTCCGCCGGCACCGATGGCACCGACGGCCCCACCGACGCTGCCGG
>CAZDRW010000767.1:0-1748 GCA_964507555.1 uncultured Desulfarculaceae bacterium | reverse complement strand
GGAGGAAATGCGCCCGATGCGACCGGTGGTAGCAACGGCCATATGTCCGCGGGCGTGGACTTCGCTCACCCACCTGAACAGCCTCAGGGAGTGAGTGATAATGAGTGGAGTAAAAAATTAACAATAATGGGCTTGGAAGTATATTCCAGCGATCCTATGCTCTTCTTTCAAAGGTTGCCCAGCAAGATTTGGAATATGTGGCGTCCTACCTGGGGCGAGGCATCAGTTAAGAATTGGGTTGCCATTGGTGCCGTATATCTTCTTATTTGGTTACTGGCGCTGGCCTGCCTGATGTCAGCGAAATGCCGGGCTCCATTGCTATGGGGGTTTGTCCTATATCATGTGGTAGTCCATGCGGTGATCTTTGGTATTGTGCGATATAGAATCCCAGTGGAGCCGGCCCTTATCGCTATAGCCGGAGGCGGGGCCGTATGCCTTTGGCAAAAGATCAGGCCGGATTCTCTTCCAGCCAAAGCTGGAACATGATCACGTCCCACAGCCAGTAATGCCAGTCCTTGGTGCGCTCCTGGTGCTCTTGCCAGGCTTTTTGCACCACCGGCGCGTTTAGGTAGCCTTGGCTTTGGATGCGCTCAGGCGCCAGCAGTTCCGCGGCCCAATCCTTCAAGGGGCCGCGCAGCCAATGGTCGATGGGCACGCCGAAACCCTTCTTGGGGCGCTCCACTAATTCCGGCGGCACATACTTGTACAGAAGCCGCCGCAAAAGCCACTTGCCCTTGCCGTGCTTTACTTTCAGGGAAAGAGGCATACGCCAGGCCAGCTCCACCACCCGGTGATCCAAAAGCGGGATGCGCGATTCCAGGCTTACCGCCATGGCCGCCCGGTCCACCTTGACCAGGATGTCGTCCGGCAGATAGGTGAGGAGATCGAAATACATCATGCGGAGAAAGAAATTGCTGAAGGCCGGCCATTGGCTGGAATCGGATAGAAGAGTGGCTGGCTCCTCGGAGCCGATGACCAAGCCATCCTCTGGCCGCCAGTGCGAGACCAGGCGGCGGTACATGTCTTCCGGCCGCCGCACGCGCAAATAACCCGCCACCCGCTGGGCCAGTTCCCCCGGGTCGCGGCGAAAGGCGGCTTCCGGCAGCCAGCGCTTCAGCGGCTTGAGGCCGGAGCTCAACAGGCCCTGGGGCAATGCCTCCAAGATGGCGGCGCCTAGCCGCCGGGCCGGATAGGGCAACCAGCCCACCCTGTCCCAAATATGCTGCCCCCAGGCGTAGCGGTCGTAGCCGCCGAATAACTCGTCGCCCGCGTCGCCGGAGAGGCTCACCGTCACATGCCTGCGGGCCAACTGGGCCACCAGAAAAGTGGGGATCTGGGAGGAATCGCTGAACGGCTCGTCATAGAGCTGGGGCAGCTTGGGAATCACGGCCATGGCCTCGGCCGGGGTCACGTACAATTCGGTGTGCTCGGTGCCCAGGTGCCGGGCCACCGCCTTGGCGTAGGGCGCTTCGTCATAAGCTTCTTCGGTGAAGCCGATGGAAAAGGTCTTTATGGGCCGAGCGCTTATGGCCTGCATCAGGGCCACCACGGTGGACGAGTCGATACCGCCGGAAAGAAAAGCCCCCAAGGGAACGTCGGCCACCATGCGCATCTCAACCGATTCCTTGAGAAGCTCCTCCAACTCGGCCAAGGCCTCTTCCTCGTTGCCCTGAAAGGGTTGGGTCACGCCAGCCTCGCAGGCCTGGCGCACGCTCCAGTAGACTCGGGGTTGTGGAGAGTGGCCGGGT
>CAZDRW010000766.1:0-1750 GCA_964507555.1 uncultured Desulfarculaceae bacterium | reverse complement strand
CTGGAATTTGCCATCGTCAATCATGCCGCGCACCATCTGGATAAGCTGGATGGAATCCAGGTCGTGCACGTTACTGGCCATGGGATGGTCGCCGAAGCTGGGGTGGTCGCCCGAGAGGCAAAGCATGGTGTTCAGGCCCAGGGCGTAGGCGCCCAGGATGTCGGCCTGCATGGCGATGCGGTTGCGGTCGCGGCAGACCATCTGGTAGTTGGGCTCCAGGCCCATCTCCTTGCAGATCAAGCTGGCCGCCCAGGAGGACATGCGCACCATGGCGGTCTGGCAGTCGGTGATGTTCACCGCGTCCACCTTGCCCACCAGGTGAGCGGCCTTTTCGCGCACCACCTCCGGGTCGGAACCCCGGGGAGGACCCACCTCGCCAGTCACCGCGAAATGGCCGGCCCTGAGCACTTTCTCCAGGTTGCTATCGGTTTTCAGTTCCACGTTCTCTACTCCTGCCTTAGCGGCGCCAGCCGCGCTTAGATGCGATACTCATCGGCCCTCACGCCAACAGGTCCTCGCGCACGATTTTGCGGGGGCCGCCGTCGCGGGCGGCGCGCCAATCCTTGGCCGGCATGATCTTTTCGTAAAGATCGGTGCGGCCCAAAGCCTTCAAGCGGTCCCAGATCAGCTGCCAGGCGCAGTCCACCTCGGCGTTGATCTCGCACTTGCCGCCCGAGCTGCCGCCGCAGGGTCCGTTGAAGATGCGCTTGGAACAGCGGGCCACCGGGCAGATGCCGCCGGTAAAGGCCAGCACGCAGTCGCCGCAGCCTTGGCAGCGTTCGGCCCAGACGCCCTGGCGCTCGCTGGCGCCCATGAACTTGGTGTTCACCATGGGGTAGACCGGCTTGTCCTTGTAGCGGCCCGCGATGGTCTGCACTCCGCAACCGCAGGCCATGGAGCACACCGCTTCATATTGCTCTATGGTGCGGGCCAGCTCTTCCACGTATTCGGGATCGCACTGGCGCTCCAAGGTAAGCTCGTCGATCTCCACCTTCTGGCCCTGTTTCAAAAAGGCCATGGAAAGGGCGGAGGCCAAGATGCCCACCTCCTTGCGCCCGCCGGCGTAGCACACCGTGACGCACTCGTTGCAGCCCAGCAAGAGAATTTTCTTGTAGGGCTTAACGTACTCCATGATCTCTTCGATCGGTTTCCGTTCCGCTGTAATCATGGCCCTGGTCCTTATTGGTTTGTATGGGTGTTGCCCGCGCGCGGTCGTTTAAGTTCAACCCGCGGCAGGCCACCTCCCGAAAAAAATTCCCGTAAAGCGGCTATCGCCGCTTTGCAATCGCCCGTCTCTATCCGCCCCCCAAGGGCAAGTTCGGGGGCTTTTCAGAAGCCCGCCGTCCAAGCAAAGCGGGCTCTCTAAAGTCAGGCCAATATGTCCTAAGCCGCCTTCTTGGCCCCTTGCCTGATGGGGTTGGGCCCCAGCTGGCGGATCTTTTCGGTGAACACGGCGGCCTCCTCGGCGAACTTCTTGCCTTGGCCGGCGGTCATGAACACCATGTGGGCCCTCCCGCCACCGATCCCGATGTCCTCGAGAAGGCCCTTAACATAACCCACCCGCTTTTCGGCGCGCAGGTTGCCGGTCTTGAAGTGGCAGTCGCCCTGGAGGCAGCCGGCCACCAGGACCCCGTCCGCGCCTTTTTGCAGGGCGCGCATTATGTGCAGGCTGTCCACCTTGCCGGTGCACGGCACCTTAACTATCTTCACATTGGCCGGATAGGTCAAGCGCTGGGTTCCGGCCATGTCC
>CAZDRW010000765.1:0-1753 GCA_964507555.1 uncultured Desulfarculaceae bacterium | reverse complement strand
CTTGTCCGCGCCACTTGCGTTCGTATTTAGTCTTCAGCCCCGGCCCCCTGATGCCCGTTTCCACTTTATAGCCCTCGTCTGGTATCTGCCCGCGCACCCAGGCAAAAAACTTAGGATGATCGGTGACCATGTGAAAGCGGGCTCCGTCGCCAAGGCGGTTGTTCAGGACAGTCAGAAATCGTTGGCCAAACAGGCGACGCTTTTCCTGACGACCGCCTGGCCAGGGGCAGGGGAACAAGGCCTCCACCGAGTGCAGGCTACCGGGTGAGAACAGCCGCGCGAGAGCTACTTCAGCGCTGGCCTGCACCAAAAGAACGTTCCTAGTCTGGGCCAAGGCGATTTTGCGCAGTGCGCGGCGGACGGCAGGCCATGAGAGATCCACCCCAACAAAGTCAGTGTCCGGATGCGCCTTGGCGTGACGCAATAATCTTTCCCCGTTGCCGAAGCCGATCTCCACTTCCAGCGGCGCCGTACGACCAAACAGATCAGCCCAAGCCAAGGGGTGATGCATTAGCCGCCAGCCGATGAGTGGTTTGAGAGACAAGTAGGGTTTAGCCACGGTTTAGGTATCCGATGCGTCCGGAAAAGGTATTTGGCCAAAGCATTTTATGCAAACGGCGCGAATTCTATCAGCCAGCCTGGGTGTGCGTCCATGGCATTTTACCGGGGTATGCGGCGAGATTGGGACGATGTAGAATGGAAAAATAATATATTCATCCTAGCAGAAGGACAGGATTCGTTTTCATGAATGCCAGCAACGCCAAGCAGCGCAGCCATAGGATCGGAAACATCGGCCGTTGGGCGCTTGTCTGGACGGTAGTATTCGCCGGCTTAATCGTGGGGCTGGTCCTGCACCAATTGGTGGCCAGCTATTTGGACCAAAGCGCTCAGGAGGAGTTCCAGCGCCGGGCTATCGGCCATATCGCGGCGGTGAGATTGGAGCTGGAAAACAATCTGGCCACCATGGGGATAGCGGCCAAATTGTTCAGCGAGCTGGACTCAATGGACGTCAGCCGGCTACAGCGTTTTGCCAGGCACCAGGTGGAAGAGGACAGCGGGTTCGAATTGTTGGCCTGGGCGCCTCGAGTGCTTGAGGGTGAGCGTCAAGCCTGGGAGAAAAGAGCCCGCCAGGAAGTGGTCGATGAGTTCATGGTAAGGGAGCCCGGGGAAGGGGGCGCCATGCGCCGGGCTGGTAAACGGCCGTCTTATAATCCCGTGTTTTTTTTATGCCGACGCGGGTCCAGCCACACAATATCCACCAATCAATGGCGCGGCTTGGATTTGGCTTCGCTGCCCCAAGCAAAACAGGCCATGAAAAAGGCTCAGTCGAGCGGCGAGCTTAACTTGGCAACGATGCCGGGCATTAGCCAACCGGGTGAAGTCTGTGCCCTGGCACCGGTATTTTCCAATTACGCAGCAAGGTCTTCAGCCGACAAAAAGGCTGTTTCGCCGGCCGGCTTCTTTTTGGGTTGTTTCAGCTTGGAGAGAATGGTCAGAAAGGCGTTGCGGCGATTCAGGCCCGCCGGCTTGGACCTTGTGCTGACCCTGGTTTCCGGCCCGGCCAAGAAATCGCTATTGGTCTATCATCCTTCACGAACCCGGAAGCAACCAATTCCCCCTAAGCCGTCTCAGGTGGAGGGACGCCATTATACGACTGAGTTCACGGCTGGCGGCAATATTTGGCGAATAAAGGTAACGCCGGCGCCCGCCTTGCGAACGCTTAAGCCAAGCTGGCCACCCTGGCTCGTTCTGG
>CAZDRW010000764.1:0-1765 GCA_964507555.1 uncultured Desulfarculaceae bacterium | reverse complement strand
TGTGGCGCCAAGGCCCCACTGGTTTTCCCGCCACCCCCATAATCTTCAGTTTGCCGGTCACACCTTCCGCCATTTCTTGTCCAAATAATCAATAGGCGATTGCGCACCTGCCAAAGAGATGCGTTTTCAAAAAAACCAAAAGTTCGCAGCTAAGGAGAGGAAAGCAATGGCGGTTCAATATCCAGCAATCGGCAACAAGGTGGTGGCCAAAGTGAAGGGCATGGCAAACCCCTGCACCATCAACATGCAGGAAGGCGATGAGTTCGAGATCAGCCTGCACAAGTGCGGTAATTTCTGTGGGGCCTTTTATCACAACCTGCAGCCCTGGGTGATGATGCTGCAGACCGGCGGCGACTTGCCCGGCCTGCCTGACCCGGACGTGATGGGCGGCTTTGTCTGCCCCAACCCGGTCAACAAGGTGCAATTGGAGCTAAGGCGGATCAAGGCTTAGCTAGAGATCGAACCGCTCCGGCCCTGGGAGCGCCCTAACAAGCTTCTTGGGCTGGAGCGGTTTATAATGAATACACGACATGGCCGGGGGCTGACATGGATACCAAGCTGAATACATTGGTGAGCCAAATCAGGCAGGGCGACAAGGATGCTCTGGAAGAATTCGTGCGCCTGATCCAGGACAAGGTTTACGGCCTGTCGCTACGCATGCTCTATCATCCGGCCGACGCCGAGGACGCCACCCAGGAAATACTTATCAAGGTCATAGTCCATCTGGACAGCTTCCGCGGGGAAAGCAAGCTCAGCACCTGGGTCTATCGCATCGCCGCCAACCACCTGCTCACCGCCAGGAAAACCCGGGCCGAAAAACAGGAGATCAGCTTTGATTCCATTGCCGCCCAAATGGACCAGATGGAGGCGGATGCCTGGAACCCTACGGAGGCGGATGCCTATCAAGGGCTTTTGCTGGAGGAGGTGCGCTTCAATTGCATGCAGGGTTTTCAACACGGCCTGGACCGGGACCTGCGCATCGCCTGTGTTCTGGGCTCGGTCATGGAGATCTCCAGCAGCCAAGGCGCCTATATCCTGGATATAACCCCTGCGGCCTTCCGCAAGCGCCTCTCCCGCGCCCGCGCCCGCCTGCACGGTTTCATGAGCGAGCGTTGCGGACTCATTAATTCGCATAACCGCTGCCAATGCGGCAAGGTGGCAATGATGTCCGGCCAGGAAGGCACTTTAAAAATCGACAAGACAGAGCATGCCCGGCCTCCGGAGAAAAGCCGGGACCAGGCCCTGATCGAGAGTCTGAAAGAGATGGACGAGATGGGCCGCGTGTCGGCCTTGTTCAAGTCATATTCTGATCTGGCCGCGCCGGAAAGGTTTTTAGAGGAGCTGAAAGCCCTTATCTCCTCAAACCAATTTGAGATCTTAAGCCTACACTGACTCACTTAGCCTTTGGGTAGTCCAGGCTATTTCTCCAACGCCGTCCCGGGCGCCAAGAGCGTCATGCCCGCCACCCGGTTTATCAAGAGGCCGTCCGGCCTGGCCAGATCGGCCCGTTGGCGGCCCGGCTCCAGGGTGGTGATGACCGCGCGGCCGATAGTGCCGCGGTTATTATTGGTGCGCAGCGCCCAGATGTTGTGCAGCACCAGGGGCTCGCCTTGCCAGTCCCCCACATAGAGCATGATGTGCCCCGGCATCCAGACCAGAGTGAGAAAAGGAACGCCGTCTCTCATTATGGCTTGTTTCTTGGCGTCAGGCTCCAGGCCGGCCAGGTCTATGAAGCGCCCGCCCTCATGGGCCTGGTCCGTGGAAT
>CAZDRW010000763.1:0-1770 GCA_964507555.1 uncultured Desulfarculaceae bacterium | reverse complement strand
AGCGGCGCTCTCCTTGCCGCTTGGCGTGTCAAAACCTGGTGTCCGGGTGGAGTGCGGCGTGCCAGCATCACGGATAAACAACCGCCCAGCAAGTTCGCCGGGCCAGGGGCCATAACCAGTATAAGCCCGCACCAAAGCGTCCATAAGTCCAGCCACCTGTCGGGCGGTGCCAAAAAGCCCGGCGTGGCCGGCCACTCCGCCTAAGGCAAAAGCGTTTTCATCTTCCACCTGACCATGCACCACTGGCCGGCCGGGCAGCGGGCCGCAAGGAGCGATATTCCCCAGGGGCCATACCAATTCTCCACCCATCGGCAAATAGCGCGGCGCATCCGGCGTAAGCTTGGCGTGTACCTGGCCCACTGCCTTATTCAGACGCCAACCCGCGTGCGCCTCCAATATCAGACCAAGCAGCATATAGCCCAGATCGCTGTACAGCGCACGCGTGCCCGGAGCATATTCCAAAGGCTCATTTAGCAACATGGCTTTCAGGAATCCCCGACGAGATGGCTGCGGCTGTAGCTCCAGGGCGGAGTAATAAGGCCGGTGGGCCGCGAAACCGGCGCAGTGACATAGAAGCTGTTCCACCGTGACCCCGGCCTTGTCGGCAGGCACCGCCGCCCCCAAGGCCTCCGCCAGGGTTGTCTGCCAAGGCAAGGCACCGTTGGCGGCAAGGTCCACCGCCAAAGAGGCCGTGGCTAAAGGCTTGGTGAGCGAGGCTAGGTCAAAAACCGTATCGAGCGTGGCCGCGCCGGCAGCCAATTCCACCAACGGAGACCCGCCAGACCATAAAAGCAAAACCAAGGCCGGGGCCACGCCCTGGTCCGCGCCTTGATTCAAGGTCTGCACCAAAGCCGAGAAGTCCTTAGGCAAGATCCAGCCCCACGGTCAACAGGCCTGCGTCAGCGTCAAGTTCAGCTTGCGCGCCGATTGGCATTGGCATATTACGCATGCCATGGCCAAAAGGCAATCCCATTACCACCGGTAGCCCCAGACCATGCAAGCGCTCCTTCACCACACGGATTAACTCAAGCGGGTCTTCTTCTCCGTCCGATAAAGACCCCAAGGCCACGCCGGATATTAAGTCGAACACTCCGGCCAACTCCAGTAGAGTCAGCAGCCGATCCAAGCGGTATGCAGGCTCGTTGACTTCTTCTAGGAAAAGCAGGCCGCCCTCCAGGGGCGGCAGCCAAGGCGTACCCAAAAGATGGCACAACATGGTCAGATTGCCGCCCCATAAAAGCCCGCTGGCCTTGCCAGGGCTTATAGGGCGGCCAGGCAAGCTTAAAGGCCACTCTGGCTGACCCGCCAACAGTCCTGCCAAGGTTTCACGACTGGCCTGATCCAAACGGGGCAGTTGAACCACCATGGGGCCGTGTAATGTCACCAATCCGCAGGCGGCCAAAGCATTCAGCAGCGCGGTAAAATCAGAGAACCCCATCACCAGGCGCCTGCTCTCGGCCAGCGCCGCCAAATCCAAAAGTGGTAGCAAGCGGCTGGTGCCAAAACCGCCCCTGGCGCAAAGCACCGCTCCCAAACCGGGGGCGATCATTAGTTCGGCCAAATGTGCGGCTCGCGTAGCGTCGGCTCCGGCTAAATAGCCCTCCTTCCGCAGGACCGCTTGATCCACCCGTATCGCTGCTTGCGGAGCCAGTTCGGCCAACACCGCCAATCCCGCTTCCAGCTTGCATTGCTCCACCGCGCCCGCGGGAGCGGCCACGGCCAAAGCCTGTCCCGGCGCTGGCCAAAGGGGTCTTTTCGCGGGCCTAGTCA
>CAZDRW010000762.1:0-1777 GCA_964507555.1 uncultured Desulfarculaceae bacterium | reverse complement strand
TCCCGCGGCAAGCCTGTGGTTCGGCATGCCAGACCTCAGGGTGTTTGACGCCATAGGCAAGACCGCCGAATACCAGGCCGGCGATTTTTCCTTGCGCGTGGGTGACTATTATGGCGGCCTGGACTGGGACCTTCCCTTCTGGTTCGCCGATTCCAGCGACCTTTCCAATATCAACGCACAGGACAAGCCGCCCAGCGACCCGGCTTTCACCGGCAGGTTCAACCTGACCTCGATTGATTTTTCCGACGATTACAACATAATCCTAGGAGGTTATCTGACCGATGGCGTTAACAACATGCTGGGGTCCAGCGTGCTGAATGATATGGCTGGCGCCGACGGCGCTGACTTTACGATCAACATAGTGAGTTCACCCAAAACGGCTGCCAGCTTTGTGGACACCTTAAACTCCGGCGGCGGCTCCACCTGGGCGAACATCAACGGCGGTATCACACCAGGGGCCGCCGCCACACCTGAACCCGCCAGCCTAGCGCTGTTGGGTTCGGCCTTGATTGGTTTTTTGGGATTTCGCCGCCGCGCAGCGAGGCGCGCGCGCTAGCCTTACGGCAGGGCAAAAAGTTCTGGGGAGAACTGGAAAGGCCCCGCGTTCTTTAGGGACGCGGGGCCTTTCTATTGTTGATTGCAAAAAAGATGTTTTTTCAGTTCACGGTTCCATAGGCGCTGTCGCGGCGTTTGCAGGCATGGTAATCAGAAGTACTGTCGCCCATGCTGAACGACTTCATGTGCAAATAGCCGTAGCCGCAGCCCTTCTTGGTGTCGCACTTCACGCACTTCTCATTGGCTCCGCACCAGGCATCGCAGTCGGCCTTGTTTTTGGCTTTAATGTCATCGCGGCGGGCGCAGGCGTAGAAATTGCGGCCCTTGCCCTTCCAGCTTTTAATGGCCACCATACCTGCGCTGCATCCTTTGTAGGTGCGGCAGGTTCTGCACAGGGGTTTGTTCTCGTCGCACCACTTGAAGCACTCGTCGCGGTGGTAGTTGGAGGCCGGGGTGTTGTAGCGCTTTAAGCCGCAGGCGTAGTAGTTGGTGCCCCTTCCGCCGAAAGTCTTGAGGGTCTCATAGCCGTCCCGGCAGCGGGTCACTACCTCGCATTTCTTGCAGTCCTCGTTGCGCGCACACCAGGCCTCGCATTCATCCTTGTTCTGTTTGGTGGCCTCGTCATGGGTGAGCCGCCGCTTGCAGGCGTGCCAGTTCTTGCCGTATCCGGTCCAGGATTGGATGGTGTCATAGCCCGGTCCGCAGGCTCCCAAAGTGGAGCAATGGTCGCAGTCCGGCTTGTGCTCGTCGCACCAGGCATTGCAGGCTTCCTCATGTTGTTTGGACTTGTCCTTCCATTTGCCGGCCCAAGCGGTTCCCGCGGGGGCGGCTGCCACAAACACCACTGCGGCCAGGGCCGCAACGACCCACCAAACCCGGTGCTTCTTCAATTGGTTCATCTCCCCTACCCTCTCCACCAAACGGGTGGGCGAAAGTACCCTGCCCGGTTATTAATGCTAATCCATTTAACTATCAACCCGCATTATCTCCGATAATGCCTGCAACCCGCCTACTCCGGCGGGGTCAGTGTGCCGCCGCGGTAGGTCTTCTCCTCGCAGGCGTACCAGTTCCTGCCCTTACCTTTAAAAGTTTTAAGATGTTCATAACCCTGGCCGCAACCCGGGGAGCGGTCGCACTTTTTGCAGGATTCATTGTATTGGCAGTACCTCTGGCAGCGCTCGTAGTTGTCCTCGGAGCCGCCCCGGTCCTCGCAGGCGTACCA
>CAZDRW010000761.1:0-1777 GCA_964507555.1 uncultured Desulfarculaceae bacterium | reverse complement strand
CAAATGCAATGACTAATGGAGCGCGATGGCGTTAGCCGGGAGGCTGCGGAGCAATCTTTGAAAGCTCAAATGCCGCTTGAGGAAAAGCGAAAAAAAGCTCAGTTTGTAGTTGACAACTCCGGCACATTGCAAGAAACTCGGAATCAGGTGAAGGCGGTGTGGCAAATCTTATGCGACGCTGCGAACCAATTCCAGCCGGAAAGCATCCGACCCAGCAATTGAAAAGGACAGTAGTCGGGTTCCGCGATCAATGAGGGCGCTGGTCCATCTGCGTTTTGCTTTTGGATAATACCTCGCCGCCAGATAGGCTCCAACGCTATTCGCAATCCGGTTATAGCCTGCTTAACAATAACTAGGAAGCCAACCTGGCCTCAATGCCCGGCAAGCGGCGGTTAACCGCGGACCAAGCCAAAGGGGCCCTAGAATCCATAATTCAACTCATCAAGGTACTAGAACTATCATGGCTGATAACGGAGACACCAAGGAAGTAAAGAAAAGCCCTCCCCGCGCTACTAAAAAAAGCGCGAATCCGGACGGCGGTAGCATGAACATTGTGGCACTCAAAGAAACGCCAATTCACGAGTTGGCCTCTTTGGCCAAGAAGCTCAACATAGAAGGCGCAGCCGGCCTGCGCCGTCAGGACCTCATCTTTGCGCTTTTGACCGCCCAGGCCGAACGCAATGGTCATATTTACGGCGAGGGGGTGCTGGAAATCTTGCCGGACGGATTCGGTTTCCTGCGGGCCCCTGATTACAACTATCTGCCCGGGCCGGACGACATCTACGTTTCACCCTCGCAGATTCGTCGTTTCAACCTGCGCACCGGCGACACCATCAGCGGTCAGATCCGCCCGCCCAAGGAGGGCGAGCGCTATTTCGCGCTCTTGAAGGTGGAAATGATCAACATGGAGCCGCCGGAGGTGGCCCGTGAAAAAATCCTCTTCGACAACTTGGTGCCCCTATACCCCGAAGAGCGCATCCAGATGGAGATCGATGGCAAGCCCAAAAACTATTCGGGCCGGGTCATGGATCTTATGACGCCGATTGGAAAGGGCCAACGCGGCTTGATCGTGAGCGCGCCCCGCACCGGCAAGACCATGCTGCTGCAAAGCATCGCCCATTCTTTGGAGGCCAACCACCCCGAAGTCAAACTCATCGTTTTGCTTATTGACGAGCGGCCGGAGGAAGTGACCGACATGATGCGCTCGGTCTAAGGCGAAGTCATCTCGTCCACCTTTGACGAGCCGGCCCAGCGTCACGTGCAGGTGGCCGAGATGGTGATTGAGAAGGCCAAGCGCCTGGTGGAGCACAAACGCGACGTGGTGATCCTCTTGGACTCCATCACTCGGCTGGCCAGGGCTTATAACACCGTGGTGCCGCCTTCCGGAAAAATCCTCTCCGGCGGTGTCGACAGCAACGCCTTGCATAAGCCCAAGCGCTTTTTCGGCGCCGCCCGCAACATTGAGGACGGTGGATCGCTCACCATTATTGCCACTGCGCTGGTTGAGACCGGTTCACGCATGGACGAGGTCATCTTCGAGGAGTTCAAAGGCACCGGCAACATGGAGATCCACCTTGACCGCAAGCTCAGCGACAAGCGCGTGTTCCCGGCCATTGACATGAATCGCTCAGGAACCCGTAAAGAGGAACTGCTGCTCTCGGAAGTCACGCTAAACCGGGTTTGGATTCTACGCAAGCTTCTCTCCCCGCTCACTGCGGTGGACGCCATGGAGTTCCTGCTGGAAAAGTTGCACGCTACCAAATCAAATGCCGAGTTC
>CAZDRW010000760.1:0-1783 GCA_964507555.1 uncultured Desulfarculaceae bacterium | reverse complement strand
CAGCGGCGAGCTTTAAATAAATGTCAAAGCCCTGGCCATATTCCTCAACCTGCCGGGCGACTTGAGCCAATTCGGCGTCGCTGACCACCAGGCGGAATTTCCGGCCGGCTAAAAGCAGGCCGGACTTGACTTGGGCGGCCTGTTTAATGACCCGCTCTGCCTGTTCAGGATCGCCGGAGGACATGAAGTCTTTTTCGTGAAGGCGGGCGGTCTTTATATCGTTAACCAGCCGTCCCAACTCGCGGTCGCCGTCCACCTGGCCCACCACTCCGTCCAGGCTTTTGTAGCCGATTACAATGGCCACCGCAGCTAAAAGCAACACCATCACGAATCCGCCAAGTATTCTGATCGATAGCTTGACCCTGGAGCCTGAGGCCCCCCCCTTGATGAAAGCTAATTTATCCAACCTCATCGAAAACCTCCCTGTGTCATGCCGCAATGCCGGCCAAAAACTTTTGCAAGCTCCGCACATCACGCCCCTGGAAGCTCTGGGCCATTTGGTTTTGCAACCAATCGCGGCCTTCCCGGGAACCTTGCAAGCGGATCTCCACCACCTGTCCTTCCTCACTGGTGAACTGAGCTTTGAGTTTTCCGCGAGATGTGTCTTTTTCCCAGTGATGCAAAAAAAGCCCGGCTCTCACCTTCAATTGCCGGAATGGCCTCGGTTTCCTTGGATGATAAGTCCAGGCTGGCGATAGCATGCGATGGCCCAGCCGAACCATTTCCTTTCGCAACTCAGCGTCCAGGGGCCTTGGCTCCAAGCCCCCTGTGACTTTGGCGAACTCGTTGGCCAACAAGTCGTATATTTGGTTGTCGCTTAGCGTGGCCTCTTGGCGTTGGCCTAGTTCCTTGCGCAGCGAAGTAAGCTGGGCCTCAAGGCAGCTTCGGAAACTTTGGCGAAAAACTGGGTCAGGCGCGTTGATGACACCCGCCATGGCCGCACAGTCGAAATGCCGCATGATGTTGCCCACGAACACCACACAATCGCCGATCTCCCCGGCGCCGGTCCCCGCGATGCGCCGCCGCCCCACAGCCAGGTCATTGACGGGCTTGATGCTCGCTCCCACCCCAAGCTTCCGGTAGGTAGCAACCACGGGATCCAGGAAACGGCGGTAGAAATCCTGGCGGGCCAGGCTGACCAAAGGGTTATCCCGCTTGAGCACCACTTGCCAGAATATTTGATCCCGGTCCAAGTACACCGTTCCGCCGCCCACCTCCCGGCGGAAAACCGGCAGGCCGGCATGGCGGCAATGCTCCAAATCCAGTTCTTGCTTCGGATCCTGAAAGTAGCCCACCGAAACATAGGGCCTGGCGGGTGAGCAGAGTATTAGGCTCTCGCGGCCTAGATTTGCCAACGCGTGATAGGCAAGTTGGGTTGTTTGCCAGGGCACGCGGCCGAGCCGGTACAGATACATGACGCTTAATCAGCCAAGGAGGCCTGCAGCAATTGGGTGACATCCATGACCTTCAGCGGCAGCTTGTTACGCCGCGCATAGGTGGCCATGGTGCGCAAACATTGCTGGCAGCTGCTCACCACCGCCTCGGCCCCTGTGGCCAGCACCTGCTCGACCTTGAGCCCGGCGATTTTGGCGTTCAGCTCTTGGTCGATCATCTCTAGATTTCCGCCGCCGCCGCAGCAGAGGCATTTCTCGCGATTGTCGGCCATCTCCACCAGCCTCACGCCGGGAAGGGCTTGTATGACTCGGCGGGGGGCTTCGAAAATGCGGGCGGCCCGTCCCAGATCGCAGGGATCATGATAGGTGACGATAAGTTCACGGTGGCG
>CAZDRW010000759.1:0-1785 GCA_964507555.1 uncultured Desulfarculaceae bacterium | reverse complement strand
GATTGGGCAGCGCGGGCAAGAGTCAGCCTGCCCTGCTCTCTTCTCTGGCAACCAATTGCGGGTATAATCTTGTTTCCGGCGCAGGTGCCCCAGTGCCACAGGCGGCTCCCATTTTGCTATAATGGTCAGGCCCCGCCCTGGTTAACCCGCGCCTTCCCCCCTGCATATGGAGGATCACCGTGCCGCGCCGCCTTGGCTCCCTTGCCTGGTTCCGTCTGCCCGCCCAAATCCTGTTAGCCTCTGTTCTGCTGCTTTCCCTGACCTTGCCGGCCTTTAGCCTGGACGTACCGATTGACTTCAAGCGTAAGTGGCTGGAGCAGGCTATCCAGGAAACCCTGCTCGAGACCTATCCCGACCCCAAAGAGTTGGAAAAGACCCTGGAACTCTTGCGCGGGATGGGGGCAGGCTCCTGGCTTAACGGCACCGCGGGCAAGGGGTCCGACATCGACTTCACCTTGGGCCACCCCGACCCCAAGGTGGAGAAGGAGCTGGCCAGGAAGGTGCAGGCCAAGGTGGACCGGCGCTACCAGACGGCGCTGGAGGACGCGGCCAAGCAGAAGGGCCTCAAGACCCTGCCCGGGGCCGGCAGCCATGAGGTGAAGGTCATAAACTCGCGGGTGCAGAATTGGGACGAGCTGTTCAGCGGCCCCACCGGCGAGAGGTTCATCCTGGACTACGCCAACAAGAGCGGGGGCGGCAACGCCTGCTTCAAATGGAAGGCGGTGAAGGACGCCTCGGGCAAGGTGGTGGGCCTGAACGTCTTGCAGGAGCCCACCGAGAATTTCTGGCGGGTGACCCATGGCAAGGTGCCCAGCCAGCTCACCAACCCCAGCGCCTTTGTGGACGAGAGCCTTAGCATGCTGAACAAGGCGGGCAAGGGCACGGTGCAGGGCCGGGCCCAGGCCGCGGCCAAATACCTGAACAACACCCAGCGCTGGCTGGTGCCGGGCCTGGAGGAGCAGTGGGGCGCCCGGCTTAGCGAACTCAAGGTGCCGCCCGAGGAGCAGAAGCTGGCCGATTTACTGCTCAACATCAAGAAGAAGCCGCCCGCCGAGCAGATGGAGCTCTTGAAGATCCATTTCAACGTGAAAAGCGATGAGGAGGTGGGGAAAAAGCTGGCCAAGTTCGCCGACACCGTGGAGATGCGCCTTAGCAAGATGAGCGGGGACGTGAAATATCTGGACGATCTGTCCAAGACCGGCCGCCTGGAGCGCTTGGGCGGGGCCGAGCGCGCGCTAAGCCTCAAGAAAGCGCTGACAGAGGCCTTTTCCACTAGAACCGGCCGCGTCCTCTTGGCCTGGGACGTGGTGAACATCATAAACGCCTACCAGGAGGGCGGACCCGGCGCCGCGGCCCTGGAGACCGCCGCCACCGCGGTATCCATGGCGGTGCCGCCGGCGGCCATCGCCGCCCTGGTGGCCGATGTGGCGCGCCAGGTTTTCGCCGCCACCGCAGGCTGGGCCATAAACGCGGTGATCTTCGATCCCATCAACGACATGGCCATAAGGAAATTCTACGAGCCGGGCAGCGCCTGCTACCTGTTCCGCGACGGCCCGGTGCCCTTTATCAGCCCCTTCCGGGGGCTCACCCGGGAGACCATCGCCTACAAGTATTCCGGCCAGGAGATGCTCCGCTCGGCGGTGAGCCGTTTCCTCAGCGAGACCAAGGGCGTGGGCTGCGGCTGGAACACCACGGCGGGCTGGGGCGACATCAGCGGGCTGCTCTTGGCTCATCTGTATCATGATTTCAAGGAGAGCCAGGGAATCGCCGCCATTGTGCAGGATA
>CAZDRW010000758.1:0-1794 GCA_964507555.1 uncultured Desulfarculaceae bacterium | reverse complement strand
AGGATCTCTTTATAAAATTCCACAAAGGGATTCAACGCGGCTTGCTGATGGCTTTGGATCGCTGGGAAGCTGCCCAAATCGCGCGCCGTGGGATACTCGGCCGGGGTGATCTGGGTGGGGAAATGGGCCGCGCTTAAGGCTTGGAAAAGGCCGCTCAGGGTTCTGGCCGCCTTTTTATACTGCTCATAATCGAAAAAGCGCTCCTCATCCCTGAATACCGCTAAAGCCTCCCCCACAAGCTCAGGCTGCAAAGCCAGACCCAGGGAACTCAACAGTATTGTGTAATGCTCGCGCTGGGCCGGGGTCAATTGCACCCGAGCCTCTAGGCCCTGGCATAGCTTTTCAATGCGGCTGAATAAGTCCTGCAGCCGGTCCTGGCGCGCAAAATAATAAAGCGCCTCTATGCCCAGATCCCTGGTTTGGACCTGATGGCCTCTCTTCTGGGCAAAGGCCTTGAGATAGGGCAATGCCGGATAGGGTCCGGTTATATCGCCCATGGGCGGCTGTATGAGTAATGCCTGCATTTGGCCGATCCTGCCTAGTTCCCCGCAAAGTGGGCCAGGGGCGAATTCTTAAGCACCTCCAACGAGACCACGCGGTAAGCGGGCTGGTTCAGGCGGCGGTAGCTTGGCGAATGCCCCAGCACGGGTATGGAACCGAACTTTTGCATGAAGTGGTTTATCTCGAAAAAGAACTGCTCCAGCACCCCGGGCTGATACGCGTAGTTCCGACCCTGCACGGATATCCCTCCCCGGTCGTTAAGGTGCTTGAAGTATTTGAGCGCCTCGAAAAAATTCTCCGGGCTTTCCTCGTGGTGATAGACCGAATCCCGGCAAAGCTGGGTCAAAAGCCAGGCCACGGATTCTATGTCTTCCGGCCAGGCTGCCCTTAAGGGACCCAGGTTGACCCTGAATTGAGCGCCGCCGGGCGCCACGTTTTCCAGCACCGGCTCATGAGCTTGGGCCTGGGCGGCCGCCAGTTCCCGCGCCAGGTTCCTTTGAAACGCCTCCGGGTCCTCGATCAAATGACCCACCCCGAAAATACCCTGATGCAGGCATTTATAAACATCGGCCGGGGCATGGGCCTTGGGGACTGTCGCCTCCGGTGCGGAGCCTTCCCTTGAAACAGACGGATGATGCCGGGCCTCGTGCAGGATGAATTGTTCGCTTAAAAGCTCCCGCAATGAATCCGGCGAAACGCTGTCCGGTTTTTTCTCAGGTTCGTTTCCCATCAATCCGGTCCCCCCGCGTTGAAGCGCGCACTCATTGCAACTCGGCCAGAAAGCTCTGCACTCTCTCCACGGCATCCGGGTCCTCTGCTTGCAGGGGATCGCTGAGCTTTATACGCAGGCCTTTGTTCATATACTTGTATTGCGCAAAGAAATGCTGCCCGGCCGAACGCCCCCTGGAATCCACCAGGTCCACTTTTTCCCAATCCTTTATCAGAACCTCCACTGGATGGCCCTTGCTCATCTTGATTATCTGGCCGCGCAGGCGGGCCCTGGTGTCTTGGGGAGGGGCTTCCAAGGCGCGGCGAATCTCTCCGGGTCTTAAGAGTCGATCCGCCATATCCAGATTCTGGCAGCGGTAAAACACGCTCCGGCCGGGATCGATATCGTGATAAAAGAGGTCCAAGCTCTGGGGCCAGCGCTGAGCATGTCCGCCCTGCCCTTCCTCCTGATAGCGGTTCAAGGCCTGTACAGAATCCCAGCCCGGCGTCCAGTAGCGGGCAGTCAACGCGGCCGGCGGTTGCCCCGGATAGCCTTCCATGGAAAAGGCCAGCGGCGAATCGGGA
>CAZDRW010000757.1:0-1806 GCA_964507555.1 uncultured Desulfarculaceae bacterium | reverse complement strand
TTTCTGGAAGTAAACGAGGCCATCCGCCTCTACGGCGGCGAGGACTTGAACACCTGCCTGCAGTGCGGCCTGTGCGCCTCGGTCTGCCCCTGGCGCGAGGTAGAGAGCCCTTTTTTCGCCCGCCAGGTGATCCGCATGGGCCAGCTGGGCCTGGAGGGCTATGAGTCCGACGAGATTCTCTTCGGCTGCACCACCTGCAAGAAGTGCGTGATCAATTGCCCACGTGAGGTGGACATCATCGGCGTCATGCGGGCCATGCGGGCCATGGTCAGCGAGGCGGGAATCCGGCCCGAGACCCTCAAGGCGGCCAGCGGTTCCTGCCATGCCAACGGCAACCCCTGGTCCGGCAAGCGGGAAGACCGCCTGGCTTGGGCCAAGGGACTGGAGGTGCCGGAGTTTGATGAAAAAACCGAGTACCTGCTGTTCGTATGCTGCACCTCGTGCTACGACCTGCGCAGCCAAAAGATAGCCCGCAGCCTGGCGCGTCTGCTGGAGGCGGCCGGAGTTTCCTGGGGAGTCATCGGCAGCGAGGAAAGCTGCTGCGGCGAAAGCATGCGCTCCAGCGGCGACGAGGAAACCTTCAAAAAGCTGGCCCAGGCCAACATCTCCCTGTTCAACAGCCGGGGCGTCAAAAAGATCATCACCACCAGCCCCCATTGCCTCAAGGCCTTTACCCAGGATTATCCCGAGATGGGGGGCCAATACGAGGTGGTGCACTCCAGCCAGCTCCTGGCCCGCCTGCTGGGGGAAGGCAAGCTGAAGCTGCGCGGAGGGGACGGCCGCAAGGTGGCTTTCCACGATCCCTGCTATCTGGGCCGTCACAGCGGGATATTCGATGATCCGCGGCAGCTGGTGGAGGCCGCCGGTGGGGAGTTGACCCCCATGCAGCGAGAGCGGGAGTTTTCGCTTTGTTGCGGCGGCGGCGGCGGGCGCATCTGGATGGAGACGCCCCAAGAGCAGCGCTTCAGCGTGCTGCGGGTCCAGGAGGCGGCCCAGGTCGGGGCCGAGGTCCTGGCGACCTCCTGCCCCTACTGCGTGTCGCTGTTGGAGGACAGCTGCAAGACCTCCGGCCTGGAGGACTCCTTGGAGATCGTGGAGATCAGCGAGCTGTTGGCCGCCGACCTGGCCTGAAGCCCGGCGGCCCACAGCCTTCAACCCAGCGCCAAAGCGCCTTTATGCAGAGGATGACATGCACACTCCTGATTTCAGCCGCATCGCCGTCGTGGCTTGCGGAACCTTGAGCCCGGAGTTGAACCACCTCAAGGCGGAAGGTTTCCTCAACGCCGGCAAGATCATCTTCACCACGCCGGGCCTGCACCAGGATTGCCCCGAGTTGGAGCGCCAGTTAAGCCGGGCGGTGGACAAGGTCAAGAATGAGTTCGACCGGGTTATCGTGGTCTACGGCGGCAAATACTGCTATGTAAACGCCGATCAGCCCACCCGCACCATGGCCAGGGTTATCGAGGAAATGGGCCCCAAGGTGGTGCGGGTGCAGGCCACCCATTGCATGGACATGCTGGCCTCGGAGGCCGAAAGGGATGAGCTGGCAGCCGGGGAAAAGGTGTGGTGGATGACCCCGGGATGGGTGAAGTACCGCAAGCAGGTGTTCAAAGGCTGGGACCAGGGCATTGCCAACGAGAACTTTCCCCGCCACACCGGCGGGGCCCGGGTGCTGGACGGCGTGGGGCTTTGCGAGGATTATCTCAACGAGCGCCCCGAGGAGATCCTCGATTTCTCCGATTGGATGGGCATTCCTCTGCAAGGGGTGCCGGTAAGCCTGGAGCGCCTGAAGGGGCTTTTGACCGC
>CAZDRW010000756.1:0-1808 GCA_964507555.1 uncultured Desulfarculaceae bacterium | reverse complement strand
AACCTTGGGGGCAAGACCGCGGGCAGCGTATCCAAAAGCACCGGCCTGGTGGTGGCCGGACCCGGCGCAGGCTCCAAACTGGAAAAGGCCCGCGGCTTGGGGGTGGAAGTGATCGACGAGCCAGAGTTTCAGAGACGCATTGCCGAGGAGGGCCCGGGGCCGCAGGGGAATCTTTTTTAGCTGAGAGGATGACCATCATGGCGAACGAGGTCTGTGCCGAGCTGATAATTCACGGACGGGTGCAGGGGGTGTTTTTCCGTGCCTCCACCCGCACTAAGGCCGAAAGCCTGGGCCTGGCCGGTTGGGTCAAAAACCTGCCTCTCATGCGGGTGGAGGCTGTGCTGCAGGGCCCGGAGGACAAGGTCAAAGAGGCTATCGCCTGGTGCCAACAAGGACCTCCCGGAGCCAAGGTCACCAGGGTCGAGGTAAAATGGGACTCTCCCCGCGGCGATCTCAAGGAATTCCAAATCCGCTACTAGCGCCGCCGGACTTGACATGGACTCTTGTTTGCAGTACTCAGCATGGGATAGGCTAACTAACTCTGCCCACGGTAAAAACCTCCAGGGAGTGAAAGCAGTATGATCGCCCGCCCACATATATACCGCCTTCTTTTGGGCGCTCTTCTGGCTTGCCTGGCGCTAACGGCCGTGGGCTGCGGCCTAACAGCCAAGATGACCGAATTCATGGACAGCCAAGACACCAGCCTGCGCAAGCGGGTGTGCCTGGCCAACTTCACCAGCGGCTTCAAGGGGCTGGAACCGCAAACCATGGCTTGGCGCAAGGCCATGGAAAATACTTTATCCGCCCAGGGCAACCTGGTGCTGGTGGCGTTCGACAAGCTGGCCCAGGAAATGGAAAAGCTGCCCCCCACCGTGCGCAGCCAAGAGGAGCGCGCCATCCAGGCGGGGCGCGTCCTGGGGCTTACCAGCGTGGTGTTGGGGCAAATGACCGATCTCTCGGTGCGGCGCCAGCTGACCGGCATCTACGGCTTCCGCGGCAATGATCCCTTCCTGGGACTGGAAGTGGAGCTCAGGATCCTGGACGTGGCCAGCGGCACCGTGGCCGGTCAAAAAAACTTCCGCCCCCAGATAAAATTAAACGATGTGGAAGCTGAAGCCATCCGCATGGGTGAAAAACCCAAAGACAAGCAAGTGCACCAGGTTCTGGGCGAACTAGTCAAAGAAACCAATCAGTGGGTCTTGGGCGCGATCAACAGCCAGGCCTGGGCCGCCTATGTGCTGGAAGTGAAAGGCGACATGGCCAGAATCACGGTGGGCCGCGACACCGGACTCCCGGTGGGATCTTATGTCACGGTCTATGGCCGAGGCGAAAAGATCCGCACCGGCGCGGGCACCATCCTCTTTTTGCCCGGCCCGCCCTTGGCCAAGCTGCGCATCACAGACCTAAAGCCGCGCATGGGTTGGGCCAAGATCATGCCTTACGACGAAAAGTCCAAGGAACCGCCCAAGGTGGAACCGGGCCTGCTGGTCCGCTCAAATTAACCGCTCCCCCGCATGCGATAACGGCTGGGCTTTACCCGGCCGTTTCTTATTTGAGCCGCATTATTGTTCAGGAAGCCTTTTTAAGCTGCGCGGCCGAGTCCAGAAGCTCCTTGGCATGACTCAAGGCGGTTTCCTGCCCGCCAGAGCCGGATAGCATGCGGGCCAATTCCTCGGTCCGGCCGGTTTCATCCAGGACGGCCAACGCCGTGAGGGTGCGGCCTTTTTGGGTTTCCTTGCGCACCACATAATGACGGTCGCCAAAGGCGGCTATCTGGGGCAGATGGGTGATGACCAAAACCTGGGCGC
>CAZDRW010000755.1:0-1811 GCA_964507555.1 uncultured Desulfarculaceae bacterium | reverse complement strand
GTCGCCGTCTGGGCCATGGTGGGGCACCCGTTCTGATCCCGAAGCAAACCTGACATTACCAAAGAGGACGCCTCATGTAAGTCACACATGAGGCGGCCTTTAGCTGTGAAAGCCAGGTTGGTTTTCCAGCATCAATCATCAAGCAAGGTCAAAGGCCTTGTCTTCCAGGTTGGCCGGATCAACGCGGCGGTGGCCCGCTTCGATGGCCTTTATCGTTCTGATCACCAAGGCGTTGACCGGCGTGGGCACGTTCAGCTCGTGGCCCTTTTCCATGATATAGCCGTTCAAATAGTCGATCTCGGTGGGCTTGCCCCGCTGCAAGGACTGCAGGCTGGAGGACTTCAAGCGGCGGTATTTGGAGCCGATGATACGCAGCGTCAAATGGCGCTTGATGCCTGCCAAGGAGCCTTGCCCCAGGAATTCGTCATAGTCCAGCTTGCCGCCGGCGCCTTTTCCCACGTTCAGGCCCATGGCTCGGGCCACCTCCATGGCCTCCCGCATGATGGCGATGAAGATATTGCGCGCCCGCCTCTTGGCCAGCATATCGCCCAGGTAAAGGCCGGTCATGGCGCCTAGGGAATTAATGCAGGAATTGATTATAAGCTTGGCGTAAAGCTCGCCCACGATGTTTGTCGAGATGCGGGTGGGCGCCACCAGGTCCATTAGCTGCTTCAGCGGCTCCAGGCGCGGGTCCGGCTGGTTGGCCAGGTTGCCGATTACGAATTCGCCATCCGAGGTTTTCTCCAGCTCGGCCGGGCCGTGCATGGTGGCGCCAAAACCCACCACGCAACCCACCACCCGATCACGGCCCAGCACCGTGCCTAGCGCCTCCTCGCAGATGCCGTTCTGCTGCGACACCACCAGGGACCCGGGCTTGAGGAACGGCAGCAGGTTAATGGCAGCCGGCATCATGTCCGTGGCCTTGGTGGCCAAGAAAACCAGGTCATAGCTTCCCGAGAGCTGGGATAAGGTCTCGACGCCGTTTAGCGGCGCGTAGAACTCACCCCCGATTCCGAAAACGTGGAGTCCGGGTACTTTAGCCCTGCGGGCGATATCCATGTGCTTGCAGACCAGGTCTATCTTATTACCGGCACGGGCCAAACAAGCGGCGGTGATGCCGCCGATGGCGCCTGCGCCCATTACAGCTATCCGGGGCTGTGAAGCTGCCATGGTTTAATCCTCTTGATTGATGCAACCAATCTGCCCACCTTAGCTTAGGTGGAGGGTTGGCTGCAATATGCTTTCGCGGCCTGATTTGCTTGCGATGGAGAAAAGGCTGGTGGCGCGCCGGTTTGAGATGTCTGATGCGGCGGAGTTCGGTCGGCAACTGAAAATGCCCGGCTTAGGTCCAAAGCGCGGCGGAGCCAAAGGTATGGCCTGGCTTTTAGCGGGCGGCCCGTTCCACTTCTTCCACGCTACGCACAAACTCGCCGATATAGCTCCATTGGTCGCGCCGCAGTTCCTGGAACTCCAGGCCGAGGGTCAGCGCCTTTTTGTCGAGCCGCTTGTTGCGCATCACCACCCCCAGGGAGCCTTGGTCGGGAGCCGATTCCAGGCTGAGCTCCAGCCTTTGGCCAACTTCCATCTCGGGCAGCTGGGAGGAAGGTCCTTTGTATATGCTGATAAATTTGCAGCCGCTCTGGCTGAGATCGACGATGGCGCCGCTTAGGGGTTCGCCGCCCACGTTCAAGGTGGCCGAAAGATAACAATCCACCCGTTTGTCACGCCGCAGCTCCTTGCGGGAAACCACCTTGGGATAGGATAGGAAAAACAGGTTGAAGGGCCGCTCGGCCGAGCCCAGGATATGCGAT
>CAZDRW010000754.1:0-1812 GCA_964507555.1 uncultured Desulfarculaceae bacterium | reverse complement strand
CCGAGTTGGGCACCTATGTGAACTTACGTCCGGCCAAGGCTTTCCCGGGCGTGGAATGCCTTTATCCGGAATGCGATCTCATGATCGTGCGCGAAAACACCGAGTGCCTCTACGCGGGCATTGAGTCGGTGCTGACCCCGGATGTGGTCACCGCCACCCGGCTCATCACCCGCCAGGCCTCGACGCGCATCGCGGTGCAGGCCTTCGAGTACGCCCGCGCCAATGGGCGCAAGCTGGTGACTGCGGTGCACAAGGTGAACGTGCTCAGGAAAACCGATGCGCTTTTCCTGGCCTGCTGCCGCGAGGTGGCCAAGGATTATCAGGACATCGCCTATGATGAAGGCCTGGTGGACTCGGTGGCCATGCGTTTGGTGATGGACCCCTCGGCCTATGACGTGATCGTGACCACCAACCTTTTCGGCGATATCTTGAGCGATTTGGCCGCCGGCCTCATCGGCGGCCTGGGGCTGTGCCCCAGCGCCAACTTGGGCGACGAGCACGCGCTTTTCGAGCCGGTGCACGGCAGCGCCCCGGACATCGCGGGCCAGGGGCTGGCCAATCCGGCGGCGGCCATCATGTGCGGAGGCATGCTGCTCCGGCATCTTGGTGAAACCGCGCCGGCGGAGAGGGTGGAGAAAGCCCTGGCCCGGGTCATAGCCGAGCGTGCCACCACCGCCGATTTGGGCGGTGAGTTAAAGACCATGGAGATGGCCCAGGCGGTGGTCGATCGCATGTGACAGGGCTTGATCGGTTAGCCAATAAAGGCCCGGCTTTTTAGCCGGGCCTTGTTGCTTGCAAACGGGCGGGTAAAAACCCCGACGCCATAGCAGAGGAAAGATGATGCTCAGTGGAGGCGACGGGCCGGCCTCTTACTTGTCCTGGGGAGGCTCCTTATCCTTGTTTAGCTTTTTTATACGCCAAGCTTCGGACAGATAGGCCGCCGCTATGATGAGCGCCGCCAGGATGAGCGCGGTTACCCAGCCGCCTTGCAGATTAAAGATGCGCTGCATCAAAAAGCCGCCGGCCAACCCCAGCCCCAGCCTCATCGCTAAAATCATGCCTCGGTTCATGGGCGCTTCTCCTGCTTAATCGCAATTTAAATCTTTGTACCATGCCCGGGCTTTACAGCCAAGCAAAGCTGGCGGGTTCCGGGGCCGCAGGCTTGACCCCCGCGCAGGCTTGTGTGCATTATTAATGGGTGCGTTAACTATTTCCAGACAAATTGGGGTCGCGTGATGGCGCTAAATCAAGACGAGCGCGCCCGCCTTGAGGCGGAGTTGGAGGCGGCCAGGCAAAAAGTCGCCCGCCTGGAAAGAATATTGGGCGCTAACCCCGCCTCCGACGGCTTTTCTCGCGACGAGCAGCGTTTCCGCAGCCTAATGGACAATGCCTTATTTGGACTTGCCATCATCGATATGGCCGACGGAGGCATGCTCTATGCAAACCCTAGAATCCTGGCCCAGACCGGGTATGGCGCTGAAGAGATTGCCACCATGAAGCTCTGGGAAATAGTTGAGCCCAACCAGCGCAGCATATTGTTTGAACGATTGGCGGCCAAGGTCTCCGGCCAGGCAACACCCACGGAAAGCTATGTATACACCATCCTCAGCAAAGATGGCGCTCAGCTGCGGCTTGATTGCCAGGGCGTTCCCTTGGTTTATCAAGGCAGGCACGCGCTCCTGATCGTGCTGACGGATGTCAGCGAACGCGAGCAGTTGCGCGATCAATTGCAGGAGGCCCAGAAATTGGCGTCGGTGGGCACCATGGCCGCAGGCATCGCCCATGACTTCAACAATATTATTTATGGCATCA
>CAZDRW010000753.1:0-1817 GCA_964507555.1 uncultured Desulfarculaceae bacterium | reverse complement strand
TTCGGACTCCATGAGCGCTTGGAAAAAACTGGCGCTGTCCGCCTCGTCCTCCACTATAAGGATATGGGCATCGCTTTTTACCTGGGGTAGTGCGGGATCGGTCAATGGGCTCACCTGTCGTTCTGCCTTGGCTGCAACCTGCAGCTGGCGCAGACCCGGGCCAGCCCCATAAGGGCCAAATCCTGGCTCAGCTCTGGTCTAGGGTTTCCCACGCCGCCGCATAACACCCGGCCCTCCAGCCAAAGCTGGGGACAGGTGCCGGCCTTCAAATGCAGGCATTGGCTCCATGGGGGTTCGCTTGGCATGGCACTCCATGGGGGTGAAACGGCTAGGCGACGGGCCTATAGTAACATTTGCTCCAAAGGCTTGCCAAGCCACTCCTCCCGACCTTGGCTCTTGCCAAATCCTAGTCCTCCGCGGTAGGCTGCCAAGCCATGGTAGTCGCCGATCTGCACATACACTCGCGCTATTCCAGAGCCACCGCCCGGGACCTGGACCCGGAGCATCTTTGGCTAGCAGCCCAGCTAAAAGGCGTGGATCTGGTGGGCAGCGGCGATTTCACCCACCCGGCCTGGTTCGAGGAGCTTTCCCAAAAACTGGTGGAAACCGGGGACGGCGCTTATTCGCTCCGCCCTGATCTGGAAAAGGAACTGTCCGGACAAGTGCCCGGCCCTTGCCGCCGGGAGGTGCGCTTTCTGCTTTCGGCCGAAATAAGCTCCATCTACAAGCGCGGCGGCCAAACCAGAAAGGTCCATTCACTCATCCTGCTGCCGGACCTGGCGGCAGTGGAGCGACTCAACCAGCGCCTGGGGCGCTTGGGCAATATTGTCAGCGACGGCCGGCCGATTCTGGGCCTGGACGCCAAGGACCTCCTGGAGCTTTGCCTGGAGGTGGAGCCTTCGGTTATTTTCATCCCGGCCCATATCTGGACTCCCTGGTTCAGCCTTTTCGGCAGTAAAAGCGGTTTCGACGCCATCGAGGAGTGCTTTTCCGAGCTTACGCCCCACATCCACGCCCTGGAGACCGGGCTTTCCTCGGACCCGCCCATGAACTGGCGGCTGTCGGCCCTGGACCGCTACACCCTGGTTAGCCACTCCGACGCCCACAGCCCCTCCAAACTGGCCCGGGAGGCCGACCTTCTGACCTGCCCGCCCACTTACCAGGACCTGGCCGCGGCCCTGGCCGATCCTTTGAACGCGGGATTCCACGGCACCCTGGAATTTTTCCCGGACGAGGGCAAATACCACCTGGACGGCCACCGCAAATGCAACGTGCGGCTGGAACCCGCCGAGACCATCAAGCTGGGCGGGCGCTGTCCGGTGTGCGGCAAGCCGCTCACGGTGGGCGTCCTGAGCCGGGTGGAGGAATTGGCCGACCGGCCTCTGGGCGCCAAACCCGATCGCGCCCTTCATTTTGAATCGCTGATACCTTTACCCGAACTCATCGGCGAGGTCATGCAGCGGGGACCGGCCACCAAAGGCGTGCGTCAGGCGGTGGAAACCTTGCAGGGCCGCCTGGGTCCGGAGCTCTTTATCCTGCGGGAGGCTCCGGCGGAGGAGCTTGAATCCATCGGCGGCGCCTTGCTGGCCGAAGCGGTTCAACGCATGCGCAAGGGGCAAGTTATCACCGAAGGCGGCTATGACGGCGAATTCGGCAAGGTCCACCTTTTCGCACCCGCTGAAATCAACGAATTACTGGGGCAAAAGGGCCTATGGAAACTGGCGCCGCAAGGCCGGGTTAAAAAAAAAGCCCTGACCCCGGCTGCTAAGCCGAAGCAGAAAACCGCCGATCCCCTGCTCAGTTTATTGGATCCGGCC
>CAZDRW010000752.1:0-1820 GCA_964507555.1 uncultured Desulfarculaceae bacterium | reverse complement strand
TGCCCATGTCCGGCGGCGAGGAAGGCGCGGAGGCGCAGACAGAGGGTTCCGGCGTTATTGAAGGCGAGGAACCTAAAACCTAGGCGGTTTGCATTAAGCCTTCCGGTTGACCAGATTTCCGGCCCCAAAACCCCGGCCTGTTAAAAGCGATCGCAAACCGGGGCCAAACCGCGGTGGCAAGAAAATTCGCCACGGGCCACCGACAAAAAAGCGGCCTGTCCGGAGGAAAAGCTTATGGGGCTCGGGCCCTTCAGCATAAGACCATCAATAGCGCTGTTGGCGATTCTGGCGGCGCTGGGCTTTTTGTCCGCCTGCTCCTCGGCACCGCCCGCGCCGCCCCCCCCCAAGCCGCAGACCCAGCCCGGCGATGAACTGGGCCTGGGCGCGGCTCTCTGGAAAAGCGCCCATTCCTGCAACGTGGAGGACATGTCCAAGCTTATAACCGCCGGCGCGCCGGTGGATATAAAACTCGGTCCCCATAAGACCACGGCGCTCATGGAGACGCTGGGCTCCTATGACAACAAGTGCCCCAAGACCATCGCCGACATGCTGATCAGGGCCGGTGCCGATCCCAACGCGCGCGATATCCGGGGCTGGACCCCGCTGCACTACCTGGCGGCGAGCCAGTGCATACAGTCCAACATCGAGGCGCTGCGCTACATGATCAGCGCCGGGGCCGACCCCAACAGTATGAACCTCGAAGGCCGCGCGCCCTTGGAATTTGCCACCCGCGAGGGTTGCGCCGAGGCCATCGGCATCCTGGCCGACCATCTGCAAACGCTGCAAAAACAAAGGCAGAAGGCTACCGAGGCGCCTTGGAGGCGGACTCCCGGCGCAGGCGAGAACAATATGCGCCGCGGCGTGCTGCCCTGGGAAAAGGGCGGCCCGGCAACGTTGGAACCGGCTCCGGTGGGGACCCCGGCCAACGCGGGTGACAAACCGGCTCCGTAAAGATGATAATCATCGGAAATAAATGAACATCAAGTAATGGCGGCGTTACGTTGCATGCCTCTAATGAAAGATTTTTACCAAGAGAATCAGCCGGGGGAAAACCCCATCTTTTCGTGATAAGAAGGAGTTTTCCCCCGATCCCCCTTTCCCCCAGAAAAGCTATTTCTTAGTGGGCAACCTTGGTTTTATTGCGCTTTCTGGAAAAGTAGCCTTAAGTGATTTGAACGGCGTGGAATACATTAGAACTTAACCAAACAACATCCACAAGGAGGAACCAGGCCATGGCCAAGGTGCTCTTGGTTTATTTTTCCCACGGCGGCAACACCCGCAAGATGGCCGAAGCCCTGAAAAAGTCGGTGGAAGCCGGCGGCGTCGCGGTGGAGCTCAAGAAGGTGGCCGATTGCGATCCAGCTTCCATGCGCGACTACGACGGCGTGCTCCTGGGCTCGCCCTGCTATTTCGGCGTCATGGCGGCTGACATGAAGAGCTTCATTGACCGCTCTATCGTCCTTTTCGGTAAGGGCGAGCTTATGGGCAAGCCGGCCGGCGTGTTCGCCAGCACCGGCGGCATCGGCGGCGGCGGCGAGCTGACCATGATCTCCATGATCGCCGGGCTCCTGATCCACGGCATGGTGGTGCAGGGCTCGCGCAAGGGCGGCCATTTCGGGCCCTTGGCCATCGGCGAGCCGGACGAGCGCGTGATGGGCGAGCTGCAGCTCTACGGCGCCCAGTTCGCGGGGCTGGTTAAAAAGCTGGCCGCCTGATGCTCCCCCAGGGCCCGTTACGCATTCTGGCCGCGGGTATGGCAGGAGCGGGGGGCGCAAAACAAGCGGGGCAGGGCGATGGCCCGGCCGCGCTTTTGCTGGCAG
>CAZDRW010000751.1:0-1821 GCA_964507555.1 uncultured Desulfarculaceae bacterium | reverse complement strand
AGGCCACGCAACTGTCGGCCAGGGCGACAAAGCTATCACCGTGGGCGGCGACACTTGCTTCCCCTTCCATACTTGGGAGGGCTCCATGCCGAAGAGGCCGGTATTGGCCATGGAGGTATGGGACATGGAGCCCGAGGATTGGCCAGAAGCCTGCTCCGCACCGTTTGCGGGGGTTTTGGGTGATCCCGGCGCCTGGGCCAAGAAGTGCGTGGAAGAGTATGGCGCCGAAGCCATCGTCTTGCAGCTCAAATCCACGGATCCCAACGGCGCGGACGCGCCCCCGGAAAAGGCCTCCGAAGCGGTGGGCAAGGTTCTGGGCGCGGTGAAGGTCCCGGTTATAATCTGGGGCTCGGCCAACGCCAACAAGGATGCCGAGGTGCTCAAGAAGATCGCCGAGGACCATGAGGGCAAAAACCTTTTACTGGGGCCGGTGGACGAAGACAACCACAAGCAGATCGGCGCGGCTGCCCTGGGCTTCAAGCAGTCGATCATTTCCTCAAGCCCCATCGACGTGAACCTGGCCAAGCAGCTCAACATTCTATTGAGCAACCTTGGCGTGCCCATGCAAAAGATGGTCATCGACCCCACCACCGGCGGTTTGGGCTACGGCATGGAGTACTGCTACTCCGTGATGGAGCGCATCCGCATGGCCGCGTTGGTGCAGGAGGACGACAAGCTGGTCCTGCCCTTCATCAACAACGTGGGCAACGAGGTGTGGAAATCCAAGGAAGCCAAGCTGTCCAACGAGGAAGCTCCCGAGTTGGGCGACGCCGCCTGGCGCGGGGTCATGATGGAAACCACCGAAGCGGTGGCTCTGCTTATGGCCGGCAGCGGCATCTTGAGTTTGCGTCATCCTGCAACCGTCAAACTGATCAAGGGATTCCTTGACCAAATGTTGGCCGAGCCCGCCAAGCGCATCGACAGCGTGGCCGGCGAGCACGGCAAAGTGGCCGCCATTGCTGCGGCTCCCAAGAAGGCTGCTCCGGCTGCGGCACCGGCCGCGGCTCCCAAGGCAGCCGCCGCTCCGGCTGCGGCACCGGCCGCGGCACCCAAGCCGGCCGCGGCTCCGGCCGCTCCGGCCGCGGCGCCCGCGCCTGCGGCCGCCGACGATGCCAAGGCCAAGGCAGCAGCTGAGGCTAAAGTGAAAGTAGACGCCGAAGCCAAGGCCAAGGCCGAGGCCGAGGCCAAGAAAAAGGCTGAGGAAGAGGCCAAAGCCAAGGCCGACGCGGAAGCTAAGGCCAAGGCCGAGGCCGAGGAAAAGGTTCGTGCGGATCGCAAGGACAAGGAGCTGGCCGACCTTCAGGCCCTCCGCGCCAAGCGCCGCGAAGAAAAGGAGAAGCGTATGGCCCAGGCATCCCATGCCAAGACTGCCCAAGAGGGCGTGGAGTACGGCGAGCCCCGTGAGGCCGGCGTCGCCGGTCCCGAGGCCGATTATATTCTGCGTTCCCTGGAACGTTGGCGCCTTCGCGGAGAGGGCGTGCTGCCCAAATAAGCCTTAAGAGAACCACCGCCGCGCGCCCTCCCCGGGATGACGCGGCGGTGAGGCGAGAACGCCGGGGCGCCGGCCCTAAAAGCCGAAAGCCCATTTAAGACGGGGTGCCGGGCAGCGGGAGCCACTAGAAGAGATGAGGCAAACGCTGGCCTTCAACCGAGCAGAGCATACAGAGCAGGCGCCCCCCAGAGGCGGGGAGGAAAAGGGTTAACCCAGACACCCAGCCGGGCCGAGTATCCCGGCGGACAGGCGAAAACAGCGAGAGGGGGCTAGTTTCCATTACAGAAGAGGAGGAACCTCTCATGTCGGCAGATGAAATCAAAGCGAAG
>CAZDRW010000750.1:0-1822 GCA_964507555.1 uncultured Desulfarculaceae bacterium | reverse complement strand
CAGCCGTATCGCAGCGCGTTTGCTCATCGCTTAGAACCAGACCGCTCAAGAAGGCCAGCATCTCCTCCGGCTGCACCGGCGGCAAGAGACCGCAGCAAGCGCCCTGGCGCGCGCAGTTGGTGGCAGGCAAGGCGGCATAGATTTGCTGGAGGCGCGCGCCTTGCGCGGCCTGGGGCCACAGGTCTAGGGCCAGACGCAAGGCTTGAGGCATTAGCGGTTCCGGTCGGTCCATTGGTTCTCCAAGCCGGGTTTTGGCTGAGTATACATTAATATGGTTTTAACTAAATATGCCGCTCAAGTCTTGGCCATATGGCTCCGAGGTGATATTTTTATAAACGAGGTCTCGCCCCAGGCCATCTATCCCCTAAACCAAAACTTGCTTCTAAATGGAGACATGGTCTGATGCCTTCTCCTTATGGCAAAATCATTAATGGAATCGGGGCGGCCTTGGCAAACTGGCGGCTTTTAGTCTGTTGCGTCTTGTTATTGTCCGGGGCTTGCGCCAATGGTCCGGCCAGTCAAGAGGGGGCTCAGCCCAATGAAAACGCCCCCCGGGCAGTGCTTCCTGCGGCTCCCAAGCTAAACCAGACCGTGCAGGCCTCCTTGGATTTGGGCCAGGCCATGCTGTTGCGCGGCAGCTTCCAGGAGGCTCAAGTCTTCTACAAAAGGGCTCTGGAATCGGCGGAGAATCCCCTGGGCGAGGCCCGGGCCACCTTGGGCTTGGTTAGGGTTGATTTGGCTCAAGGAAACCTAAAACAGGCCAAAGATTGGCTGAAGCACGCGGCGGCCATGGAGCAGGGCGGAGCCGAGGCTTTGCAGGCCGACTGGCTGGAAGCAAAAATCATGAGCCGTGAAGGCGACCGGCCCGGCGCGGCCGAAGCCTTGCGCCGGTTCACGGCCCGGCCCATGCTGGGGGTTCGCTTGGACGAACAGGCCAAGGCCGCTGACTATCTGGCAAGCGAGCTGGGCTTGCACCGCGGAGAACAGGCCCTGTTGGGCACTCTCCTTTATAGCGCCCGCAGGCCCGGCTCCTTGGCCTCCCGCGATTTGCCGCCCTGGATAGCCCTGACCGCATCCCGGATTCCGGCCAGCCAACTGGCGGAGCTGGTAAAGGTTGAGCCGGATCAAGCTTTGCAGGCGGCGTTGATCGCGGGCCTTTCCCGGAGCTATTTACAGGCGGGCGATACGGCCGGCGCCAAACAGGCCACTAACTACTTAGCCGCATTAAAGCAAGGCGGCCGCTGGCGGCCCTGGATCGAGGCGGTGCGCCAGGATCTTAGCCGCGGTCCCATGGTGGAGCACCGGTCGGTGGGCGTGGTGCTGCCGCTATCGGGCCCCCAGGCGGAAAAGGGCCGGCGGGCGCTTTTGGCCATCAAGCTGGCCTTGGGCGTTATCCAGGCACCAGACAAGGCCTTGGCCCTTTACGCCATGGACAGCCAAGCCCAGCCCATGGCCGCTGAACGGGAGGTGACGGAATTGGTGGAACGGCACCATGTGGCCATGATCATCGGCCCCCTGGATGCCATGGCCGCCTTGGCTGCCGCGCGCCGGGCCCAAGCCTTGGAAACCCCCATTATTTGCCTGAGCGGCGATCCTGAATTGGCGAAGGCCGGCTCATTCGCGTTCCGCAACTACCCCACGCCCCAGGATCAGGTGGCCGCCATAATGCCCAGGGTCCTTGAAGAGGGTTCCAGCCTGGTGGCCATGTTGGCCCCGGATGACAAGCAAAGCCGGGAGTTCGTCCGGTCGCTGCAAGCCTGGCTGGCGGCGCGGACCACCAGTCAAGGGAAAGTCCGTACATTAGTAGCTGGCCGGGGCATCA
>CAZDRW010000749.1:0-1823 GCA_964507555.1 uncultured Desulfarculaceae bacterium | reverse complement strand
TGCTCTGCCTCGGCTCCTCACGCCTCTTGAGCATAAAATTATCATGGTCAGCCTCGAAGTTCAACGTTTTGGCGGCAAGAGCACATAGATGGGGTGCCCTCTTTGAGATACTGTTTGGTTAGTCGTTACAGCATGTTAAATGGCATCCCGTCAACTATCAACCATTTCCTAAAGAATATTCCGGGTCAGGCGGGGGCATTGAGGGGCCAAGACGAATTTTAGGCTGAGTAGCCAGGGCTGCGTCTATGACTTGATCAAGGTAGAATTTTTCTCCCGCCCGGGGCCGGACGGACCAATCAGCAGCGATCCGTTTTGGTCTGATGCACGGTCGTTGACAAACCACAGGCCCCCCGCCGGAGGCGAGGGGCCCCTGGTCGTGACGGGCCTATTGGCCCGATTCCTTCGTTCCCTGCTTTTGGCTACGGTTTGGCCGCCGGCTTGCCCTCGGGCCGGCAGACCATCAGCCGGGACACCAGCCACTTGCCGTTCTTTTTCTCCAGCAGGGCGTCGAACCGGTTGACGCGCTCGGCGAAGCCGGTGGCAAAGGTCTTGATCTGATTGTATTTCGCCTGGCGGGCCTTGGGGTCTTGGTTCGGGTTTTTACGGTCCCAATAGGCCATGATCGAGTTGACAAAGGCCGCCACGAGCTTCTGTTTGTCCAGATACACCACCGCCGTGGCCAGGTTCCCCTTGATCTGGACGTCCTCGACGCTCTTGAAGGACACGCCGATCCGCTTCATCCGCCGAAAACTACGGGTCTTGGGCTGGGGCACCTTTTCGGCCACCCGGCCCGTGGACATGGCCTTGCAGGCGGCCAGGTCGCCCTTGCCTGCCGCAGCGAAAAAGGCCTTGAGGACGTCAGCCGGACCCTCGGCCGCCGCGACAACGGCCGTTGCTCCCAGCCCGAAGGCCGCCGCCAGGACGACCACCCCGAAAAACTTCGCTATGCTGACACGCATGTGATTCTCCTTTGACTCGGTCAAATGTGACCGAAAAGGGGCCCGCGCCCCGGCCCCCGGGCCCAGGCCCGGCCGCGGCGCCTGGCCCAAAAAACCGGGCTAGTTTCTACCCCTTTGATGGCCGCCACCAGAGGAGGACCCGCCGCTGCCACCGCCACGCTGGCCACCGGTCTTTACTTTGCGTTGCTGGCCGCCGGTCTTCACTTTGCGCTGCTGGCCGCCGGTCTTTACGCGGCGCTGCTGGACGTTGGGCTTTACGCGGCGTCGCTGTTGGATGGGGTATCGCCGCTGATATTGATTGTTAACTCGCTGATAGGGCTGGTTGTACCATGGCTGGCGGTAGACCGGATCGCTATCGTATTGGTGGTAGTATAAAAGCGGCTGGATGTAAGGGGAAAGCTCTTCAATACACGCCGCCATCAAGGCCATGACCGCCAGGATCATGGACATGATGCACCATCGACCGAGTACCGTCAGCGCCTGTTTCATGGCTGGACCTCCTGTTACCTCTGGGCTACGACCTGGCCGACCAGGTCCTAAACGTGATTTGGATTCCTCCCGTCGCGGCGGGGTCTCCCGCGATCACCCGCACGCCCCCATGACCTCTCCTGGGCCTCCGACGACCTCCTTTGGGCATAGCGACCTGGCCAGAACGCTCCTGGTGGTAAATTCCGGGGCATTCCCCGACCGACACATACGCCGGATCGGCGGTCTGGCGCCCTTTGGCCTGAAATTACCCCCTGTCATTTTGGTCCCCCCTGTCACCCGGTCTAAAGTCGGTGTCTCGACTCTACTTGCCATGCCTCCGCGGCTGTCATGGTTCCCCCTGGGTAAGGGCACAATTCGTGCCTGGCAAGAAATGAC
>CAZDRW010000748.1:0-1826 GCA_964507555.1 uncultured Desulfarculaceae bacterium | reverse complement strand
GGGGGCCTTGGCCGGCTGCCATGACCCCCACTAAAAGACCGCCGCCTAGTTATCGGTGCGGCAGCCCGCAGCCTTTTCCAGGCTCTCGGGTTTGTGGTGGATCATTTCCGGCGGCAAATCCAGCATGCCGCGGCTGAACATCATTTTTTGCATGGACCCTGCCTCGAAACCCCGTCGCAGGGACTCGGCCGCCGCGTCCATATCTATCACATCGCCGCAGGTGAATACATCCAAAGCCGCATAACCATACTCGGGCCAGGTGTGAACGGAAAAATGGGATTCGCTTATGATGACCACCCCGCTCACGCCCTGGGGCGCGAACTGGTGAAAAAACGGCTGTATGACCGTGGCGCCCGAGGCTTCCACCGCCTCCAGCATAGTCTCGGCCACGTGGTCGGGATCATCGAGCAGGCGGGCGGGGCAATCGTAAAGTTCCAGAATCAGGTGGCAACCCAAAGCTTTCATGGCTAGGCCCCCATTTGCCGGCGCCGGCAGGTGTTGGCGAAAAGGCCGATTTAAATGCCGCGCCGCGTTACTTTGTGTACGGCAAAAGGGGGTGGGTCGGGGCTTATGGATAAGCCCTGCTAGAGCTACAAAAAAACGGCTTTTGCCAAGGCCCGGTCCACTTTGGGTGGTTTCAAGGGCCTTAGGTGCCCAGAAAATGTGGGGCCGCAAAAGCCGCTGACGCGCGCCTTAAAGGGCGCTTGCGCCTTTACCGGCTCCCATTTAAGGAGACGGCATGCGGAGTAGCTATGCGCGACCGAAGTACTAGCCTTGCCCGCTTTTGGCCGGCGGCCTTTATGGGCCTAACAGAGCCGGGCCGGCGGGGGGCCGTTACATGGGAGCCCCCTTTTGTTGTTTAAGACGAGCCACTTAGGCCCGCCGCCAAAAATCCAGGCGTCGGCCTTTAGCTGGGCTATTAAGCCCCGCCAAGTCCAACACCTAGGCCTGTCTTTTGTGTGGTCTTTCTACACTTTTGCCACTTATACGTCAACCGGTTTTAACAATCGCCTTGCTTGCGCCGACCCTCAGCCCCGAAGGCAATAAAATCTCCCACTGTGCGGCGTGGTTGACTTAACCACCCCAAATGGCATACCATCTGTGTATTAACCAACCCGAATCTAGCTAGGAGATCGACATATGACGTTGACCAAGGCGGACATCGTCGCCCGGGTTTACGCCGAAGGCATGCTCACCAAGGCCGAAGCGGCCGACGCGGTGGAGCGGTCGTTGGACCTGGTGAAGGAAGCCCTGGCTAAAGAGGAAGAGGTTCTGGTGAGTGGTTTCGGCAAATGGTCGGTGCGCCGCAAGGCAGCCCGGCGGGGCCGCAACCCCCAAACCGGCGACCCCTTAACCTTGCCCCCGCGCAAGGTGGTCACCTTCCGGCCTTCCCGGGTGCTAAAAGCCAAGGTCCAGGGCGTGCCCCTGGAAGACTTGGCTCCGGGCCAAACTGCTTCGGCGCAGGACCAAGGCGCGGCGGAAAACGGCGACGGCGGCAGCGTAATCCGGCGCGGCTACTTCTAGCCCAGAACCCGCGCCCGGCCATGGAGCCATGACCACCCTGGCCGTGCTATCGGACCTCCATGGCAATTTAGGTGCCTTGGAGGCCGCGGTGGTGGACTTGACCCGCCGCAAGGTGGACCATGTGGTGGTCTTGGGCGATCTGGTGGGCTATCTGGCCCGCCCCAGCCGGGTGGTTCAGAGAGTGGCCCTGCGCATGGCCCAAAAAGGCTGGCGCACCTTGGCGGGCAATTATGATTTGGCGGTGGTGGCCGGGGGCGATGAAGGCGCGGAGCGCTTCCTCAAGCCAGGCATCGGCGAAATGC
>CAZDRW010000747.1:0-1832 GCA_964507555.1 uncultured Desulfarculaceae bacterium | reverse complement strand
CCCAAGAAAGAGCGCGGCCGGGCCATGGCCCGCCGGGCCATCGTTGATTTACTGGCCTGGCTCAGCCAAGCCGGTTTGCAGCCAGCCGAATCACCACCAGAGCTATAGTTTTTATGTTTGTTTTTGGGGCAAATTTCCTCGTTACGGCGGCTGGATTTTAATTAGGCGCGCGGACTAATAGCAGACTCGTAGTGTCAAAAAGCAGGCCGCGGCCAGGGCCGCCCGATGCTTTTCACTTTTGTCCGTAATTTGGCCACAGGGTATTCCAAAGGTGAAATAGGCCTTTAAGCCATGCTGTTTGCTAGTTTTTCCTTGACAGGCCGGTCCTCGTTATACCAATGTATACACAAGAAGCTCACAAGGGGAGAGCTTCCATTTTTGCATGCCAGTTTATTGATAGGAGCCGCGCTGATGATCAAAAAGCTGACCCGTCACGGCAACAGCTTGGCCCTGGTTATAGACAAACCCATACTTGAAATACTCAACATCGCGCCTGATACGCCTTTGCACATAACCACGGACGGCAGGTCTCTGACCATTACGCCGTCGCGCCGGGGCGACCGCAGCTCGGCGCTATCCTATTTCCTGAAATCCGTTGGACCAAATTTTTCCGAAGCTTTTAATGCTCTTGGCGAATAAGGAAACCATACACTTTTTGTCTCTGGAAGAGGTCCTGGCCATACATCAGGACCAAGCCCCGGGTTCGCCAACGCCCAACGAGAGGCAGCTGGGCCATCTGCGCGCCTGCCTGGCCCTGCCCGCCGCCAAGCAGGGCGGCAGCTATTCCCATCGCGATTTGTTCGAAATGGCGGCGGCCTATCTTTTTCATCTGGTGCGCAACCGGCCCTTTGCCCGCGGCAACCGCCGGGTGGCCGCGCTAGCGGCCCTGTTTTTCTTATATCTGCATGACATCGAGCTGAACACCGGCCCCCAAGACATAGCCGCCCTTACCCAGG
Organism: uncultured Desulfarculaceae bacterium; assembly: GCA_964507555.1. Classification (GTDB taxonomy): domain Bacteria; phylum Desulfobacterota; class Desulfarculia; order Desulfarculales; family Desulfarculaceae; genus Desulfocarbo. Next base: position 876 of record CAZDRW010000747.1, on the reverse strand, counting down.
ACGTGGCCCACAACCGGGCCACCTTGCGCACCGTGGCCCAGTTTTTCAAAAGCAACTCCCGCCCCAGCCGCTAAAGCCTTTCCATCCACCGGCAATTCCGGCTGAATAGCCCGCGCTGCCATGGAATGTAGCCAATGGAATTATTTCTTTTAGCGCGATTCGCCATGAAAAATAGCCCTTTCATAACAAAAAAGGCCCGCCCCCATGCCGAGGGCGAGCCTGTTTAAGCTTATGATCTTTTTTTATTCCATCGCTGGATTGAACTGCCGGCCATCCAGCGTCACTATTCGCGCTGCGCCGGTATCCGAGTTCTTTAAATAGATGTCGTCCGAGCCGGGCTGGCGGAAATCCCCCACCGCCTTGACCTGCCAGGCCAAGGGGTTATCGCCTATGGCTATGTCTTGCTGCAAATAGGCGGGCTCTGATCCAGAATTGGGGACGCTCATGAGCCAGGCCTGCACCACGCCGGAAGCATGGTTGCGCCAGACAATATCGCCCCGCCCGTCCCCGTTCAGATCGCCCAGGCCCACGATGCGCCAGTCGGCGGAATCGCTGCGCTGATATTCGCTTGCCGCCAGCGCCTGAGCTCCATCCATGAGCCACACCACCACCCGGCCGTTGGATGCATGCTGCCAGACCACGTCGGCCTTGCGGTCTCCGTCCATGTCATGGAGACCGCTAATTGTCCAATCCAAGGACCCGGAGATCCCCGGCTTGCCGCCTTCGGTCATGCCGTCGGCCAGGGTGGGCGGGCCGTTTAGAAGCGGCTTGCCGTCAGCGCCCATGAGCCAGACAGTCACCTGGCCGGTGGAATAGTCGCGCCAGACCAGGTCGCTACGGCCGTCGCCATCCATGTCGGCGATCGCCAGGCCCATC
>CAZDRW010000746.1:0-1834 GCA_964507555.1 uncultured Desulfarculaceae bacterium | reverse complement strand
CGGGTCGGCCGCCAGCTTGGGCCCCAGGTCGCCCACCGTGCCGCGCAGCACGCGCTGCTTGTCCGGATAGCCGGCCCAGTATACGCAGGCGGCAGGCATGTCCGCAGGCCAGTGGCGGCCCAGGGCCTTGAAGAGCTTAAGCGGGTCTTTGAGAGCCATGTACAGAACCAGCGTATGCTCGTGCCGGGCCAAGTCGGCCAGCACCTGCTGGGCATCGGGCGTGTCGGGATCAAAGCCCATGCCAGGCCGCGCCGCGCGGTCCATGAGGAAAAACGGGGCTGTCTGCACCACCATGCGCGCGCCGTGGGCCGGGATGGTGCTCTGGCCCAGGGCGGCCATGGCCGCCGCGTCGCAGCCCATGCCGGGAATTATCACCATGTCCTTGCGGTCGAACTGCTCCACATACCAATGGCTGGGACCGAACAGGCAGGGGTTGCCCGAGTCCAGCAGGGCCACGTCCTTGCCCCGGGCCATGAACTCCTTGATTTTGGCCACAACGCGGTCGCGGCTCTTGAAGCGCTCCACCCGGAACTCGGCCAATTCCTCGGGGGTGAGTTTGCTGTAAGGCTTGCCCTTGTAGGTCCAGATGTTATGCCAGGGGTCGGCCACTATGGGTTTGCCGCCGATGTATTTGGCGAACCGTTCGGCCATCCGCTTGGGAGCCACGATGGCGTCCATGCGCTGCAAGGTTTCCAGGGCTTGCAAGGTTGCGGTCTGAGGCCCGGCCGGGCCGGTGCCGATGATATAGAACTTACCCTGTTTGGCCTGGGCCGGGGCGGCCCCGGGGCCAAGTCCCAGCACCGCCACGGCGCAGCTGAAAAACAAGACCATCAAAACATTGGTCACACGCTTGCTCATTGATGCTCCTTTAGAACTTCGCGGCCAGGCGCACACCGTACACCTGGCGCGGCATCTGATATCCGGCCTGCTCCTGGTATTCCTCACCCAAGAGGTTGCTGACATAGGCTCCGGCCGTGAATTCCATCAACCCCAGCTTGAAACGCTGCTCAAGCCCTGCGTCAAGCACCACATAGGCGTCCAGGGTCTCGCCTTTCTGGGCCTGGCGTTCGCCCACATAGCGGCCGGAAAGTTGGATAAATCCATCTTTCCACGCCTCGTAGCGGCCCAGGAACTTGACTTTGTGCTTGGGCAGAAGCTCGGGCAGGTAATAGGTCCATTCCTCGTCGTACCGAGTCTCGTCGGCATCCACCTGCTGATACACATATGAGGCGGTCGCTTGGAAACGCTTGCCCAGACGCAAGGAGGCTTCCAGCTCAAAGCCGTAGAGTTTTACGTGAGGAATGTTGTAGAGGCAGTCGGATCCAAGGCCGGTGCCTGGCGAGGTGATTCCGTTGTCATTGATGAAGTCGTGGATATCATAGTAAAATACCGCAGCACGATAGCTGTAGGGGTTCCAGTCCTGGATAATGCCTAGTTCATATTCCCAAGCTGATTCAGGCTTCAACATGGGATTGTCCTCGCGGGCGCACCGCGCCCACCAGTAGTAGTCTCACGGACATGGCAATCGGTAGGACCTGCTCACCGCTGCGTAAAGATTGGTCATCTTGTTAAGCTGGTAATCAGCTTTCAGACTTGGATAAAACCCGTCCTCTTCATTATGCTTGCCGGACGTGGGAAATTGCGGTTCTTCCTTGCCGTCTTCGAACCAGGCGTAATAAGTGTCCATATCAACGTGGTAGTAGCGCACGCCCGGAGTTATGGTCCAGGCTCCAAAGCGGATCACGTCCTGGATATAAAACGAGGTGACCCGGTAGGTGGCGTTCTCTATCTTGGGCCAGCCAATGGTCTGGTTCTCCTGATTCGGAGTACCAAG
>CAZDRW010000745.1:0-1836 GCA_964507555.1 uncultured Desulfarculaceae bacterium | reverse complement strand
GCTGGCCCGGGCGGAGAAATGAGTCTGTTGTTTCTTTTAGCGGACGCCCCCCGGGGGGGATCGGGGGCGCTAACCGCCTTTGCCAAGGCGGTTTATCATTATGGCTAATTCTACGGGTTAGAGGATTTGGCTGTCCAGATTAATGTCTGCGCTCCAGCACGTAAGCCGCCAAGGCCAAGAGGGTCTCCATTTCCGAGCCCGGTAAGGGATCGCGGCCCAAACGGGCCAAGGCGGTCTGGGCCCGGGCGGCGTAGCGCGCTGCCGCGGCATAGGTGGCCTCCACCCCGCCGTGGTTGGTGATGAGCTCTTTAGCTTCTGCAATGGCCGCCAGGCCTTGGCTGCCTTCGCGGCCCATGGGGGCCAGCTCCAACAGCCGCTCCCGAACTTGGGCCGGGGCGCTGTCGCGCACATGGATGAAGGGGAGGGTGATCTTGCCTTCGGCTAGGTCGTGGCCCACGGGCTTGCCGAACTCGTGGGCCGTGCCCACGTAGTCCAAGGCGTCGTCCACCATCTGGAAAGCCAGCCCCAGATTGAGGCCGTAGTCATAGAGCGCCTGCACCTCGCCAGGTTCCGCGCCCGCGTAGATGGCGCCCATCTGGCAGGCCGCGGCGATCAGCACCGCGGTCTTGGCCTTGATCACCTCCAGATATCCTTCCAGGGAAAGCTCTTTGTCGTCGGTGTGGATTAGCTCCAGGACCTGGCCCTCGGCCATAAGAGTGGTGCAGTCGCTGAGGGCCTGGACAAAGCGGATGTCCGGCACCTCCACCGCCAGGGAATAGCTTTTGGAAAACAGGAAATCGCCCACCAAAATTACCGAGTCATTGCCGTACTCCACCCTGGCGGCGGGCCGGCTGCGGCGGAGACCGGCCTCGTCCACCACGTCGTCGTGCAGGAGCGTGGCTGCGTGCAGGTATTCGAAGATGGCGGCCAAGCGGGAATCGCCCCTGCCGCCCACGGCCGCGGCGGCCAAAAGAAACAGCACCGGCCTGAGGCGTTTGCCCCCGCTGAAGATGATATAGGAACTCACCTTTTCAATGTAGGGCACGTGGCTGGTCAGGTTGGCCTTGAGCGCTTGATCTGCGACCTCAGCCAATGGATAAACCCTGGCCTTAAGTTCGTCGCTGGGCAGGCGGCTTATCAGCTTTGATGCCAGAGTGTCGTGATCTGAGGCCAAGGCGGTGCTCTCCTTAGAAAAAACATAGGCTGGGCCAGGATTTACTAGATGCGGCCCTGCTTGTCAACCGGAGAACTCTAACCGCCCATTGCGCCGGTGCCGTCCCTGGCCTCCGGCGTGGGCCTGGATCCTGTTGCTGACGCGGCGCTTCCCTGCGCCGCAATTAGGACCTAGTTGGGATGAGCCAGAGCCAGGGTGGTGTAGATCAGCGGATAATTATCCACCACCGTGCGTTTCATGTAAAGATTGAGAGCTGCCATGCCTATGCGGGGAAGCTGGGGTCTGAGATCGTGGTCCACGCCCAGTGGAAGATCCTCGGGCAGTATGTCGCCGCGCTCGACGGCCAGGCGCATTTCAAGGATTCCGGCCAGCAGGGAGGCCCTGGGTAGCACGTAATCCGTGGCTTGGGATGGCGTGGCTGCGCTGATGGGCTCGCTAAGCATGGCCAAAGGCGACATGTCTACCTCCTGGTTACGGGTTGCCGAGATGTTGTGCAAAAGAAGTGCCGACAGGACTTGAGCGCTATAATGGATGTAATATTTAATTGTTACGTAAAGTGGCCTTGGTTTGGCTGGCGAAAAAGGGAAAAAACTGCCGCGGCGGGTCTTGCCGGGAAGGCCGTGATTGACTAATCTTCTGTTGTTGCTGTGCTATGATCGGAA
>CAZDRW010000744.1:0-1840 GCA_964507555.1 uncultured Desulfarculaceae bacterium | reverse complement strand
CACCGGCCGCACGGTGCGTGCCGCCTTGGACGCACTCATTGATTTCGGGAGGCCCTGTCGTATTGAGTTGGCGGTTCTCATCGACCGAGGCCATCGCGAGTTGCCCATCCAACCGGATTACGTGGGGGCTCTGGTGAAAACCTCGCGCCAGGAAGTCATTGATGTGCTTTTGACCGAGTCCGGGGCCCAAAGTGACGAGGTGCTTAAGAGGCAGCTGGAGTCTGACGGCGACATTTGACATCAGGTTTATTGGCAGGTTACGCGCTTGTTTGGCTAGCTATAATATAGCTTGCTTGACATCGTTTTTAAGTGAGTATACAAGGTAGGGGCTTGTGAATAGTGCGACAAGGCGTAAAGCGCGCCTTAAAGCCTACTAAAGACAAACCATATAACTTGCGCGAGGAGCGCCATGGCTGCAACCAATAAAGTGACCGGCGCGGTAATGGTGGTCGGAGGCGGTATCGCCGGAATGCAGGCCGCCTTGGATTTGGCCGACTCCGGGTACTACGTCTATCTAGTGGAAAAGAGCCCGGCCATTGGTGGGGTCATGTCCCAATTGGACAAGACCTTCCCCACCAATGACTGCGCAATGTGAATTATCTCGCCTAAACTGGTCGAGGTCGGCCGGCATATAAATATCGAGCTTCTGACCATGTCGGAAGTGTTGGATGTTCAGGGCGAGGAGGGGAACTTCCAGGTCAAAGTGGTATCGCACCCGCGGCATATCGACATGGCCAAGTGCATCGCTTGCGGCGCTTGCTCGGAAAAGTGCCCCAAGAAGATTCCCAACGAGTACAACGAGAAACTGGACAAGCGCAAGGCCGCCTACGTGCAGTACGCTCAGGCGGTGCCCCTCAAGTACTCCATCGACGAAAAAAACTGCATCTTTTTCCAAAAGGGCAAGTGCAAGGCCTGTCAGAAGTTCTGCCCCACCGGCGCGGTGGATTTCGAGCAAAATGAGATCGAGCGCGATATCCTGGTGGGCTCGGTGATCGTTTCGGCGGGCTTCAAGGCCTTTGACCCCACGGGTTACAGCGCCTATGAGTACAGCCGTTATCCCAATGTGGTAACCGCCCTGGAGTTCGAGCGAATTTTGGCGGCCAGCGGACCCTGGATGGGGCATTTGGTGCGTCCCGGAGATGAAACCGAACCCAAGCGTATCGCCTTCTTGCAGTGCGTGGGGTCCCGCGACCTGAACACCTGCGACCATCCCTATTGCTCCAGCGTCTGCTGCATGTATGCCTTGAAAGAGGCCACCATCGCCATGGAGCACGCCCATGGCGGCCTGGACGTGTCCATATTCTTCATGGACATGCGCACCACGGGCAAGGATTTCGAGCGCTACTACGAAAAGGCCAAGAAGCAGGGGGTGGACTTCATCCGTACCCGAGTCCACACCATCAACGAACTGCCAGACAAGGGTCTGCGCATCGAGTACGCCAATGAGAAGGGCGAACCCAATAGCGCGGATTTCGACATGGTGGTGCTGTCCCATGGCCTGGAAGTGGCGCCAGGGACCATCCAGTTGGCCAAGAAGCTGGATATCGAGCTTACCTCCAGCGCCTTTACCGCAAGCGATTCCTTCGCGCCGGTTTCCACCAGCCGGCCCGGCATATATGTCTGCGGCGCCCTCAACGGCCCCAAGGATATTCCTTATTCGGTGATGGAGGCTTCGGCCGCGGCCTGCGCGGCGGCCGGCAAGTTGACCTCGGCCCGGGGCAGCATGGTCAAGACCAAGGAGACCCCCACGCCTCTGGACGTGGCGGGCGACACCCCGCGCATCGGCGTGTTCGTGTGCTCCTGCGGCATCAACATCGCCGGCGTGGTGGATGTAGAGGCG
>CAZDRW010000743.1:0-1842 GCA_964507555.1 uncultured Desulfarculaceae bacterium | reverse complement strand
GGTCCTCGATGCGCTGGAAGGTGAGCGCGTTCTCCAGGGCCGCGGAAACCATGCTGGACATGGAGGCCAGAAGCTCCTGGTCATCGGGCGCGAAACCCGGGCCCATCCCCTTGGGCTGCATGACCTTGTCGAACACGCACAGGCGTCCTTGGTAGCGGCCCTTGAAGGACAAGGGCACGCAAAGTCCCTGCTCTAACTCGGGCGCTTCGGGGACGGGCTGGCAGACCTGAACCCTGAGGCGGCTGGCGCCGGAGACTTGCTCCAGGCAGTCTTGGGCGCAGCCCTTCTCGTCCAGGCAGGCCGCGGGAACCTTGCCGTAGACCGCCTGGTAATTGAACTCCTCGCCGTTAAGCGACATTATGTGGATCAAGCCGCCGCGCGCGCCCAAAAGCTTGGCGCAGATGCCAGCCACAGTGTCCAAAAGCTGATCCACCTCGATGGTGGAGATGGCGGCGCGTCCCAGATCGGATAGCACATTCAGCTCAGCGATGCGCTTTTTGGCCTCGAAATAAAGGCGGAAGTTGCGTATGGCCCCGGCCATCTCCCGGGAGACCATCTGCAAGAGGCGCACGTCGTCGCTTTCCAGCTCGCCGGGGGCGGCGTACGACATGGCCAGCACCGCGTAGAGCCGGTTGTCGTCCATCACCGGGAACAGATCCACCCTTTCGTCCTGGCGGCAGAAGGTATCCAGGGCCTGGTCCTGGCCGAGCTTGTAGGCCTCGATGGTCTGGGGCTCACGCCTCAGCGCCACCTCGCCCACCAAACCCTGGCCGAACTGCACGGTGGCGGGTTCGCCTCCCACCTGGGGTGGCCAGAGGTTGGCCCTGGTCAGCTGGCTTTTGCGGTGCTCCTGCATGAACAGCGCGGTGAGCCGCGCGCCCATGTGGGAATTGATGACGCCTAGGATGCTGTCCAGGCGTTCGCCGATGTCCACCGAGGAGTTGGCGATCTCCACCACATGGGAGAGGATGTCGAAATGCCGTGACTGGGTCATCTGGGTCAAGCCCCCTGCTGCCCCCCACGCTGGCTTTGGGCGCGCTTGTAGATTTCCTCGTAGCGGGGCGCCGCGGTGTCCCAGGAGAAATCCTGGGCCATGCCGCGCCGCATGACCTCCTGCCATTCATCGGGCTGGGAATAGGCGACCAGCGCGCGGCTCAGGGCGCCCAACATGGCCTCCTGGCTGAACTCCGTGAACTTAAAGCCGGTGCCCGGCCCGGCCGGCCCATGGTCCAGAACGGTGTCGGCCAAGCCGCCGGTGGCCCTAACCACCGGCACCGCGCCGTAGCGCAGCGCCTGCATCTGGTGCAGCCCGCAAGGCTCGTAGCGGCTGGGCATCAGCAGTATGTCGGAGCCGGCCATTATCTGGTGGGCCGTATCGATCTTATAGCCGATCTTCACGGCCAGCTGCGCGGGCCGCTTGCGGGCCAGGCTTTTCAAGAGCACATGGTAGTGGTCCTCGCCAAAACCCATGACCGCCACGTCAAGCCCCATGTCCAGGATATGCTCCAGAGACGGGGCCAGAAGGTCCAGGCCCTTGCGGTCCAACAGCCGCCCCACTACCGCGGCCAGGGGCCGGCGCGACCCTTCGGCAAGTCCCATGAGCCTTTGCAAGGCCCGGCGGCATTCCGCTTTAGGCGCCAGGTTTTGCGCGCTGTAGTTGGCCGCGATATGAGGATCGGTCTCCGGGTTCCAGTGGTCGTAATCGGCCCCGTTGCACCAGCCATTGTCGCCGTCGCACTCGGCTAGTCCCCAGTTGGCCGAAAGGAACAGGAAATCCGCGAAATCGGTGTGGCCATCCTTGTTGAGGTCCGCCGCGCCGGCGCAATCGGGGCCAAGATAGAG
>CAZDRW010000742.1:0-1842 GCA_964507555.1 uncultured Desulfarculaceae bacterium | reverse complement strand
TGCGTCTAGGCGCCGACCAGGTGACCATCTTCTACCGCCGCTCCCGCAAGGAGATGCCGGCCCAGGAGATCGAGGTGCGCGAAGCCGAGGAAGAGGGCATCGGCCTTGAGCTTTGCGTGGCGCCGGTGGGCATGCGCGAGGAAAACGGCCGCTTGGCTGGAATCACCTTCGTGCGCATGGATCTTTGCGAAATCGACTCCTCGGGCCGGGCCAGGCCCAAGGCTTTAGCAGGCTCCGAGTTCGAAGTGCCCCTGGACTACATCATCGTGGCGGTGGGCCAAATGGTGGATGAAGATATCGTGAGCAAGGACCCTTTGGCGGCAGCGCTGGAGCGCACCAAATGGCGCACTATCAAAGGAGATTATCTCAGCGGGACCACCAGCCAGGAAGGCGTGTTCGCCGCCGGGGACCTTACCACCGGTCCGGCAACCGTGGTGGAGGCTATCGGCGGGGCGCGGCGGGCGGCTAAGTCCATGGACCTTTGGCTGCGCGGAAACCATAACTCGCCCCAAAGGCCCTTTATATTCAGCAAGGGCACATTACAACAGGTGGACCCGCAAAATTTTGCTAACCGTCTCGCAGAGCCCAGAGCCGGCATGCCGACGCTAGCGCCGGACGCCAGGCGCACCAGCTTCACCGAAGTAGAACTAGGGCTCAGCGAGGACCAGGCTATGGCTGAAGCCAAGAGATGCCTGGCTTGCGGTTGCCAGGCGGCGGAGGAATGCCTCCTGCGCCGGGCCGCCGATGACCTGGGTATCAATGAATTGGTAAGCCAGCAGAAACCCGCCCAGGCTTGGCAGATTAGGGATGACAATCCCCTGGTGCTTATCGAGGACGGGAAATGTATTTTATGCCGCCGTTGCGAACGAGCCTGCGCCGCCTACCACGGCCGCAACGCCATCCAAGTGCTCTTGTCGGATTTGAACGATCTGGCCGGTTTGCGATCCCATCGCGTAGAGATCAATGATAAGTGCAACCAATGCGGCTTATGTGTGCAGGTATGTCCCACCGGAGCCTTGTCCTATAACACCTCCTGGCCCCAGCCCGGACCCTTCGCCCTTGAGTGGCGTGAGAGCCTATGCAATCTTTGCCCGCTTAACTGCCGGCTTGCCACCGGCAGCATCGGGAATCACCTGGTGCGCATAGACGGAGCCAATTCGTCGCCGGCCTTCGGTCACCTTTGCCGGCATGGCCGCCTGGAGCTGGCTGAGGCGGTTGACGCGCCCTCGCGCATTCGCAAACCTCTGTTGCGCAAAGGCACCGACTTGGTCGAAGTCGACTGGCAAGAAGCGCTAAGCGAATTGGGCGTCGCGCTTGGCAGGATAAAAGGTGAAACGGGTGAAGCCGGCTTGGCTGGTCTTAGTTTGGGTAGGGCCAGCCTGGAGGAACTGTACCTTTTCGGCAAATTCACCCGCCTGGGACTTATGACCAACAATTTGGATTTCCTGGCCCCGGATCAGGAAGACCCGCAAAGCGGAAGGCTCCTGGCCGAGCTGGCGCCGCGCAAAGGGCGTTTGCGCTATCCGGCCATGGAACATTTCGACCTGATCGTGCTTTTGGGCCAAGACCTGAACCGTCGCATGCCGCTTTTGGAATCTTCGGTTCACCGTATGCTGGCCAGAGGTGGTAGACTGATCATATATGGCGGCGATCAAGCGTTAAACCAGCGGGCCAGCCTACAACTGGACACCAACACTGAACAGGGACTGCAAGCTGTGTATCGTTTGCTTAAGGGAAATGCAGACGAAGCTGAATCGGCCAAAGTCTTTGACCAGGCTGCGCGGATCTTGATCTTGGTGAGCGAAGCTGATCTCGACCAACGTTGTTTACTTCCTCTTTATC
>CAZDRW010000741.1:0-1851 GCA_964507555.1 uncultured Desulfarculaceae bacterium | reverse complement strand
ATCAGCTCGTCTTTGTCGCCAAGACTATTGGGAAGTTTAAAGATGCGCCGCCCAATGGCCAAGCGCTCAGCGGGGTTGTTATTCTCCAACAACGGGACCATGGATTCGCTTAAGGACCGGCCCACCACCTCCTCGAGCGCCTCCACCGCGTTGGAACGCAGCCGCTCATCATTGGAGTCCAACCCCCGCAACACCATTCTAATCTGGCCGCTACTATCCTGGGTCGACAGCACCCTAAGGATATTATCCAACCTCGCCTGTTGTTTGTCGCGTAAATGCTGGGCCAAGAAATCCCGTTCATATGATTCGGGGAAAGTTTTCTCCAAATCAAGCGCTTCCAGGAGATGGGTATAAGCCTTCTGCAGATAAGACCGGCCAAAACCTATAATATCCTGGTCGCTGATCTTCAAGGACTCCATCAACTGGTAGAGGCCTTCCTTTACCTGCCGGTAAGGCGTGGCCAATCCTTCGATCAGAAGCTCAAGGTTCAAATCGGGCGCGGTTCTCAGTTTTCGCTGGGCCAGTTCGGACAATTCCGGGTCTTGGTTGCCCAATAACGTGATAAAGGAACGGGCCGTGGCTTTGTCCTCTATGGGCAGGCTCTCCAGAACAGCCACCGGCACTTTGCTTGGCTCCTTCTGCAGGTGGGCTAGAACCAGCTGCTTTGCCCCAGGGTCCTGCAAGCGGGTAAGCGCCAGGAGGATTTCTCCGATGACCTTGGCGTCTGATTCCCGGTTAATGATATCTCTTAGGGTGTTTATATAATCAGTATTGTTCGAACCGCCCGCCGCCAGTACGCCAGCCCGGCGTTCAACCGGATCAACCGAAGCAAGCCACTGCCGAATGGTTTTATCAAAACCAGGCGGATCCATTTCGTAAAGGCCGCCGATGGCCTGCGCCCTTACCGCCGGTATGGTGCTCTCCTTCAAGAGCTTGCTCAAAAAGGCCTGTGGTTTATTGCCGGAGAACTTGGAGGCCGCCCCGGCCAGGGCTACGGTCAGTTTGGGCTTGTCTTCCTGGGCCAGTTCCTCAAAGACTGCTATAGCTTCCTCGCCGGCGTCGGGGGAAACCAAACGCACTAATTCGACTGCCGTGCTCTCGTCGCGGTCTCGAATCAGGGACAGAAGATGCTTATCCGCCTCCGGCACCTTTTGCGATTTCAGCATCTCCGCGTACCAAACGCACGCCCTGCCCTGGGAGTTCATACATGCCTGGACCAAGCGTTCCTGGGACCGTTTGTCGCCAAACAATTGACCCAAATCGCGTTCCCCCAAAGACCGGAGGTCGATCACGTTCTGGGAGACTAGGTCCAGAAGAATGTCGGAATAGGCCCGTTTAAGCCAAATGCTGGTCGCCACCCACATCAAACCGAAGACGATTCCAAAGAGAGATAAATAGCGCGGATGCATCGCGCCTTCAGCCAGGAGGATAAAGCTTGAGCCCAGCAGGGTGCCGATGCGCACCACGGTGCCCCGTAAAAATGGCCGCATTATGGGCCGCACCCTGGCTGGGAACAATCCCATAAGGATGTCCCTGGCCGGGTTGTTGATGGTCACCCGGAGCACCACGGTAGTGATGCGGGCGTAAATGGCCGCCACCACATCAAAGCGCCACAAGAATCCGATGAAGGCAATGACATAGTTAAAGGGATGGAACATCAATGCCACCGGCAGACCCCAGCGGCTGTAGAGCTTGCCCACAAAAAGAAGAATTATAAGGCTGATGATGTTTTGGGCGCCGCGGAAATAACCGAAGAACTGGATGAGCCCCTGCTCGGTGCCGAAGGTTTCGTTGACCGCATAATTAAACTGATAGTTCATTATCGGGATCATGACATTGGGCAAAAAAGTA
>CAZDRW010000740.1:1237-1859 GCA_964507555.1 uncultured Desulfarculaceae bacterium | reverse complement strand
AAAGGCCTGGGCGAGATGAACCCGGAACAGCTCTGGGACACCACCATGGGCCCGGAGCGTCGCACGCTCTTGCAGGTCAAGGTGGACGACATGCTGGTGGCCGACGAGATGTTCACCACCCTCATGGGCGACGAGGTGGAACCCCGCCGCGAGTTCATCATCGAAAACGCCCTCAACGTGCGGGTCCTGGATATTTAGGGCTAGCTGGGGCCGGTCAGCGGCCAAGGCACCTCTTAGCGGCGCGAATAATTAAAGAAAAAATCCAGCGGCCCGTGCGATCAAGCACGGGCCGTTTTGTTATGTCGATGCGCAGTTCGGCGCTACCTTAGCGGCGGGCCATCCAGGGAATTGTCTTCCAGCCTAGGCTCCAGTGGCACGCCCGCGATGGCGCAAATTGCCGTGTCAAGTTTCACGAACTAGGTTCCGATGTATTATAATAATAAAATATCCGGCAATCCCGTGGCGCTTCGCATTAGTCCTTTGGTGCAATGCCGGCCATTCATCTATTATTGGGGAATAAAGCGGAAAGACGGGGGTATGGGGTAAACAGAACAATACGATTGACAGGCGATCATTGGGTTTTTACACTAATATAATAGGGTTTAAATTCCCCCCGCCGCAT
>CAZDRW010000740.1:0-1227 GCA_964507555.1 uncultured Desulfarculaceae bacterium | reverse complement strand
CGTCCCGGTCGCTCTCATGTTTTTGGTATGTTCACATTTCTTTTCACCTGGCGCAGCGTTGGCAGACACTAAAGCCGTACTCGGGTTTCCCACGCTGGGTACAGGCAATCTGGCCTCTGATCTCTATCTCTATTCATGCAAGACTTCCTCTTGTGCAAGCGTAACCCAGCTTGCGGATTACGGTCACATAACCAACGTGCCGCGCTGGCCCAAAGGCAATGGAGGGCCGGGCGGGCCGGCACCGCAAGCCTGGGCGTTCCTCACGATTCCGGAACAAGGCTATCAGTATTATCAATTTTGGCAGCAGAACCCAAGCAATAGCAGTTGCTGGCAAAGCTGCATCTTGGGCATCAATGCCCAAGGCGAACTGGATAACAAAAATACAACGTGTCTCGGAACCGTGACCTCAGGCACTCCGACCCATACCAACGAAGTGCCTGAGTTTTCTTTTGGCGCCGCCATGTTTGGCAACGCAACATGCGGTACGGCTCCGGCCAAGATGAGTGCAAACAACATCCTGCCCGCCCGGAGCTTGACCTTTGTAAACGGCACCTCGGCCAAGACGGTTTGCCTGCAGACCGACAGTTCATTCAATCATCCCCAATGCACAGGGGCCGGGGCCAATCCTATCACCGCCCAGACTCCCTATACCATCAGCTCCTCCGATCTCACAAACGGCAGTAATTCGGGAGTGGGGCAGGTTTCCGGCATTCAGGCTAAAGATAATGGCGATTGGATTAATACGGGCCGGGGAGTTTCGGCCAACGCCCAGGTCTATGCCACCAATCTGGAATGGACTCTCTGGCCACAGCACACCCAGAGCACCATGGGGCCAACCACCATTGATATATCCCTGGTGAACGGCTTTAATGTGGGGGCGACCCTTACCCCGGATCGGGATTGCGTCTGTTCGGTGGCCGATAAAGAAGGTGGCACTCCCCATTTTGTCCTGTACAAGGCGGGCACCACCATGGCCGCTTTTCCCGCTCCCCAAACTGTGTTCTCAAATCTATGCCCGCAAGGCAGCGGAGCGCCCATTTCCGGAAACGGCGATTCCGGATGCTATAGCTCATGTTCCAAAGCCCGTTATTACCAAAACGCCAATCAGGATCAACTGTGTTGCAGCGGGGCCTACAACACCGCGAAAACCTGCACCGAAGCGCCCCCCCCCCCCCAACAAACATAAACTGTAAAAAAAACAAACACAAAACGAAAAATATAGACTAA
>CAZDRW010000739.1:0-1863 GCA_964507555.1 uncultured Desulfarculaceae bacterium | reverse complement strand
TAGCCCGCCAGCCGGCCGAGGCCATTGACCTGGCCCGCAAAGCATTGGAGTGAGATTTGCCGAGATCCGACAACGACCGGGTCAAATCGCTGGAAAAGGGGCTCCAGTTGCTCTTGCTTCTGAGCGGGCAAGCGAGCGCCTTAAGTCTGGATAAGATCACCCAGGCCTCCGGCCTGAACAAGACCACCTGCTTTCGGCTGCTAAAGACCATGCAGGACTTTGGCTTTGTTGAGCAGGAGCCGGACAGCAAAATGTACCGCTTGGGCCCCAAGAACATCTCCCTGGGTGCGGCAGCCATGCAGGGCATTTCCCTGCGCCGCCTGGCCCTGCCGTACATGCAGAAGCTCAAAGACTCCACCCAGGAAACCGTCAACTTGTCGATCCTGGATGGGACCGAGGTGGTGTTCATCGAGCGTCTGGAGGCCAGCCACATCCTGAGCACCCATCACCGTATCGGTGACCGGCTGCCGGCTTATTGCACCTGCATGGGCAAGGCCATCATGGCCCACCTGCCCCAGGATAAGCTCCTGTCCATATTGGAGCGGACCAAGTTCGAGGCCAAGACCCCCAACACAGTGAAAAGCAAGCGGGTGCTCCTGGAAGAGTTGGCCAGGATCCGCGAGGAGGGCCTGGCCTACAACCGGGAAGAGTTGGAAAAGGGCCTCTGCGCGGTGGCCGCCCCGATCATGGGCTACGCCGGGGAAGCAGTGGCCGGGCTTAATGTGAGCTTTCCCCTCACCCGGCACGATGAGCGCGAGGTGGCGGAGCGCTTCGCCCCCCAGGTGAAAGAGGCTGCAGCCAAAATCTCCCGTTTGCTGGGCCATACCAAGGAGCAGGCGGCTTGACCCACCCGGCCCGCGGAATCAACAAGGAGTCATGATGAAGCTCGATCCCATTACCGTTGTGGAAGTAGGCCCTCGCGACGGCCTGCAGTACGAATCCGTCTTTTTCCCCACTGACCGGAAAATCGCCCTGATCGACAGCTTGTCCCAGACTGGGCTAAAGCGCATCGAGGTCACCTCATTTGTGCATCCCAAAGTGATCCCGCATCTCAAAGACGCCGTGGAGGTGCTGCAGGGCATAAGTAAAGCGCCGGGCGTGATCTATAGCGCGCTCACGCCAAACTTGAAAGGTTGCCTAAGAGCCCTGGAAACCCCGGTGGACGAGTTGGCGCTCTTCGTCTCGGCCAGCCAGAGCCATAATCAAAAAAACGTGGGCATGTCCATCGAGGACTCTCTAAAGGGCTTCGAGGACATAGCGCGGGAGGCCTTAGCTGCGGGCCGCAGCCTTAGGGGCTATGTCATCACCGCCTTTGGCTGCCCCTATGAAGGATCGATCTCCTTAGAGGTGGTGGAGAAGATCATTGCAGCCTACGCGGACCTGGGAGTTCGCGAGGTCTCTCTGGGCGATACCACCGGCATGGCCAACCCCCGTCAAGTGGCAGAAGTCTTCGCCCGCTTAGGTGCTGAATACCGGGGCACGACTTTAGCGGCGCATTTCCACAACAGCCGCGGCCTGGGGCTGGCCAACGCCTACGCCGCCTATGAGGCGGGCTGCCGGGTCTTCGATAGCTCGGTGGGTGGGTTGGGCGGCTGCCCCACCGCGGTGGGGGCCATGGGCAACATCGCTACTGAAGACCTTATTAACATGATGGAAGAGATGGGCGCGTCCACTGGAGTGGACTTTGCCAAGCTAATGGAAACGGTCGACCTTGTGCGACGGGTGCTGGGAGGTGAGCTGGCTAGCTATACTTGCAAACAAGGCCGACCCAACTGGAACGCAGTCTAAGACCAGTATCCTACCTGTAAATGGCGGTTGAAAAGCGTGGCACACCGATTCAGTTTTCTTCGGGAGTGTCCTGTC
>CAZDRW010000738.1:0-1864 GCA_964507555.1 uncultured Desulfarculaceae bacterium | reverse complement strand
TACCTCGCTGGTAGCCAACGGAAATTTCGAAACAGTGATTCCTCCATCCAGATGGGTTGAGATATGCTCGCTGGCGATCGCCTCCCTCATGAAGGCTTTACCAAGTTAGGCCGGGATATTTTCCCTTAGGCCAGGAGCAGACAATATGAATCGACCCATGATGTATATAATACGGGTTTGAAACACGGATGGGAAATACAACTAACAAATCATTATACGCGTAGATAGGTACGCTAAAAAAAGCGCAGCTTTTCGGCGATAGCGGACTAGCAACGCTTGTCTTTTTTTGCTGGGTTGGTTATGTTCCTCGACCGCTATTATCTCGGTTGGTTCGTTGATATGCCTACGGCCCCGCCGGTTCCCACTCGCACGGCAGAAAATCCCGTTTTGTCCTGCCGCATACAGCGGCAAGTGTCACCAGTCCAGAAAATTTGGGTTTTATAGGAGATGGTTTTGTTTCTTCGCGGGGCTTGTCGCGGGCCTCTGGCAGGACGTAGACTGAGGTCGAGCCGGTAAAGGGCAAAGGCCCGCAATCATCTGGTTGAACATCCGGGAGCTAAGACTGCGGGTGCATTCTGGACGAAATTAGCGGGGAGGCTACTGATCATGGCGTGGCGGGAGATGTTGGAGCGCAGGCTCAGGAGGACCCTGGCCAAGGCTGGAGTGGAAATCAACGGTAAGCAGCCCTGGGACATCCAGGTGCATCGGCCAGAATGGTGCTTGCGAGTTCTCACCGGCGGCTCTTTGGCCCTGGGTGAATCCTACATGGACGGCTGGTGGGAATGCGGAGCTTTGGACCAGTTTTTCCACCGTCTGCTCCGCGCCGGCCTGGAAAGTGGGGCGGAAGGGGCCTTACGCAAATCGATTGCCTTCCTGGCGGCCAGCCTGTTCAATCGGCAAAGCCCCTCCCGCGCCGGCCAAGTGGCGCGCCGCCACTATGACCTGGGCAACGAGCTGTTCATGGCCATGCTGGACCAGGGCCTGAACTACAGTTGCGCCTATTGGGAGGGCGCCGACAATCTGGAGCAGGCCCAGGAAAACAAGCTGGCCCTCATCTGCCAAAAGCTGAGATTAGAGCCCGGCATGCGGCTCTTGGACATCGGGTGCGGCTGGGGCGGCCTGGCCCGATTCGCCGCGGTTAACTACGGCGTCCAGGTGGTGGGCGTAACCATATCCCACGAACAAGCCGCGCTGGCGACGGAGCGCTGCCGCGGCCTGCCAGTGGAGATCCTCCTGCAAGACTACCGGGACCTGGAGGGCATATTCGACCGCGTGGTTTCGGTGGGCATGTTCGAGCACGTGGGCTACAAGAACTACCGCACCTTCATGAAAAAGGCGGCGGCTTGTTTGGATGACCAGGGTTTGTTCCTGTTGCACACCATCGGTGGCAACACCACCACCGTCAATTGCGATCCCTGGATTAACACCTACATCTTCCCCAATGGGATGCTGCCCTCTCCCGCGCAGATCACCGAGGCCTGCGAGGACCTTTTTGTGCTGGAGGACTGGCACAGCTTCGGGGAGCACTATGACCAAACCCTGATGGCCTGGCACTGTAACTTCCTGGCGGCCTGGGACCAACTCAAGAGCCGCTACGATCAACGGTTTTTCCGCATGTGGACCTACTACCTGCAAAGCTGCGCCGGCAGCTTCCGGGCCAGAAGCATCCAATTGTGGCAGATGGTTTTTTCCAAAAGCGGTTTGGAAGGGGGCTATCGCCGCCTGCGTGAACCTTGGCCGTCCGTGGGACAGGCCAACCCAACCTAGTTTTCCGCTGTGGAAGGGAACTCGCAAGGGGAGTTTTGCAATCGCACCGACCACGAGCGGGAAAGCGGAGACCCACCCGAAACGATGTGATCAATGG
>CAZDRW010000737.1:0-1865 GCA_964507555.1 uncultured Desulfarculaceae bacterium | reverse complement strand
AATACGCCTCGGGCCTATGGCATTCTCGGCTTCGTAATATCCCATTACGCCGGGATTAAGACGAAAGGTTTCAAGGCATACGCCAGGGAATATTTCCAGCCCATGTTTTTTATGATGCCCCTCAATGTTATCGGCGAGTTGAGCAAGGTGGTTTCCATCTCGTTCCGTCTCTTCGGCAACATCATGGGAGGCGCCATCATCATCGGCGTGGTGGGCCATCTGGTCTACAGCCTGGTCCTGCCGCCGTTACTGAACGCCTTCTTCGGGCTCTTTGTGGGAACCATCCAGGCCTTCGTGTTCACCATGCTCACGCTGGTCTATATATCGGTGCAGACGAAGTAGGGAGCGGCCATGGCTTACCCTGATCAGATTTGGATTCAGGCCGCCTCTTTCGTGGGGGCAGCTTTCTCGGTGGGATTCGGGGCCATAGGCGCGGCCCTGGGCGAGGGCTACGCGGCGGGCAACGCCTCGGAGGCCATGGGGCGCAATCCGGAAAAGTCCGGCGACATATTGAAGAACATGCTTATCGGCCAGGCCGTGGCCGAGTCGGCCGGCATTTTCGCCCTGGTCATCTCGATGCTGCTCATTTTCTTCGAAGGTCACGGCGAACCGCTGGTGACCGCCTTCGCCTTCATGGGCGCCGGCTTGGCCATGGGGTTGTCGGCCATCGGCTCGGGCATGGGCGGCGGTTTCCCCGCGGCCGAGGCCTGTCAGGGAATCGCGACCAACCCGGAAACCCAAGGCATGCTGACCACCAACATGCTGATCGGCTCCGCAGTCTGCCAGACACCTGCCATCTTCGGCATGGTGGTGGCTTTCATGCTTATGTTCATGAACTTTGAGAATCTTCCCTTCTCGCCTGGTTGGGCGGCGCTATTGGGCGCAGGCTTGAGCGTGGGCTTGGGCGCCATCGGCTCCGGCGTGGGCAGCGGCATCCCGGCCGGCTCCGCCACCAGGGGCATGGCCCGCCAGCCCGCTGCCGCCACCACGGTGCGCACCAACATGCTGATTGGCTCGGCCGTAAGCCAGACGCCGGCCATCTTCGGCATGGTCATAGCTTTTTTGCTGGTCTTCATTGATTGGACCGGCAAGCCGGCCTCGCCCTATTGGGCCATGCTGCTGGGCGCGGGCCTGTCCACGGGACTTTCGGCCATCGGGCCGGGCATCGGCAACGGTGTGACCGCAGGCGAAGCGGCTGAGGGCATCGCCCGGGTGCCGGAAGCTTCCGGTCCAATTACAACCACCATGCTGATAGGCCAAACCGTGGCCCAGTCCACGGTCATCTACGGGTTTTTGGTGAGCCTGATCCTGCTTTTCATCGATCGGGAAGCCTCCACCACCATGGTGGCTTGGGCCATACCGCTATCGGCCGGCATCTGCATGGGGTTCGGAGGCATCGGACCCGGCATCGGCGAGGGCATCACCGCCGCCTACACCGTGCGGCGTATCGCCCGCAACCAGGATTTGAACGTGCTTCTCACCAGGGTCATGTTGGTGGGCCAGGCGGTCAGCGAATCCACCGGCATTTACTCGCTGATCGTGTCTTTACTACTTTTGTTCGTGGTTTAACGGGGCTGACTTAAGCTTCGATATATTAGGGTTTTTGTTTATACCGCATCCCGGGCAAAGGGATGGAGATCAATTCAAGGAGGCAACGCAAATGGCAGCAGAAATTTCCGGCGCGGATCTGGTGAAGGCTGCGGCGCTGATGGGCGCTGGTATTGCCATGGGCCTGGGCGCGATCGGCCCCGGCGTGGGCGAGGGTTTTGCAGCAGGTAAGGCTTGTGAGGCCATAGGGCGCAACCCGGGCGAGGCCGGTCTTCTCACCCGGACCATGTTGGTGGGTCAGGCGGTTAGTGAGTCCA
>CAZDRW010000736.1:0-1867 GCA_964507555.1 uncultured Desulfarculaceae bacterium | reverse complement strand
ACCAAGGTGCGGTAGTCGCCGTGGCCGCCGCCCCGGGTGGCCTGGAAATAGTCGCTCTGGGCCGGGGCGATGTTGCCCAGGCCTGGACCGCCCCGGATCATGTTGGCGATCACCGCGGGCAGTTCCTGGCCGGCCAGGTAGGAGATGCCCTCCTGCTTCAGGCTGATGCCCGGGCTGGAGGAACTGGTCATGACCCTTCCGCCGGCCATGGCCGCGCCCATAACCATGTTGATCGAGCTGAGTTCGCTCTCGGCTTGGACGAAGGTGCCGCCCACTTCCAAGAGCCGCCCGCTCATGTATTCGGGTACCTCGTTTTGGGGAGTGATGGGATAGCCGAAGTAGTACCGGCAACCGGCCCGCACCGCGGCTTCTCCCAAGACGTGGCTGCCTCGCATCAGTTGCTTAGTCACGGTACACCTCTATGGCTAGATCAGGGCAAACCACGGCGCATATGGTGCAGCCCGTGCAGGCTTCTCTTTTGCTCAATTCCGCCGGGTAATAGCCCTTTTCGTTTAACTCCGAGCTCACTGCGATGCATTTTTTCGGACAGAACTCGATGCAGAGCTGACAGCCCTTGCAAAGCTCCCTGTCGACCTTGATATCTCCCTTGGGCATGTATGGCCTCCGCCCCACGCGCGCTGCATCCGGGGTGCGGGTTCCCAGTTGGCGGACGCGGGTTATGTGGAATCGCAAGAATTATAGCTAGTATCATCAGGAATTATACCTGTCAAGGCTGCGAAAGCATCACCCGGCAAGCTTTGGCGGCCCTTGTTAACGCTTCTGCAATTTCTAATATTGTAACTAACTAAAAAGGCATGACAAATTGAGCCGACACCTCTTTGGGGGAGCTGCATGACTTAGAATCCCATGCCCTGCGCCTGCCGAGGCCCTTGCTCACCGCTGAGGTGCTGAAGTTCTTGGAGGAGCATCACCTGTTTACTGGGCTTTATAGCTTCAAGGTGATCGACTTTGTGTGCGAGGACTTGCTAGCCGCGGCTTGCGCTTCGCTTGGCCCTAGGTGGCGGTGGAGAACCTGATCGCGGTGCTCACGTGGCCCGCCAACTGCCTCAATTCCGAGATTTACGGCTAGGCAGGGCAAGGTCCCGCCAGCCAATGCGGCCGGATAGGAGGTGGGCCGGGGCAATCCCTGACGGGCAGGGCGCCCCGGCCCGAGGGGTCAGTTCTGCACCAGGGCCTTGGCGGTGAGGTCGGAGAGATACTCCACCTTTACCCCCAGACCGTAGTGCTCGTTAAGATCGGAAAGCTGGGTGTGACAGTTTTCGCAGGCGGTGCAAAGCACCTCGGCCCCGGTGGCCTTAACCTGCTCGGCCTTGACCTTGGCTGACTTCATGCGGAAGTCCTTCTCGCCCATGGCCACCAGGCCGCCGCCCCCACCGCAGCACCAGTTGGCTTGACGGTTGGGGGTCATCTCCACGAAGTTATCGGTTAGTTGGCTCAGAACGTAGCGGGGCTCTTCATAGATGCCGCCCTGGCGGGCGATCTGGCAGGGGTCGTGATAGGTCACCTTGCCTGGCAGCTTGCTCTTATCCAGCTTGATGCGACCCTCTTCCAGATAGCGGGCGATCAGCTCGACAAAAGTGATGACCCCGAAGGGCTTGTCGCCGGTCATGTGCTTCATGACCCTATAGGCGGTGCCGCACTCGCAGATCACCACCTCCTTGATGTTCAGGCGCTTGGCCTCTTCAATGATGCGCCCGGCGATCTCCTTGGTCTTGGCCGGGTTGCCCACAAAGGCCCCGAAGTTGACCGCCTCGAAGTAGCTCAGGGACCACTTCTCCTTGGCCGCGTTCATGATGGCCGCGGCCGGGATGATGGAGTGCTTGCCGGCCAGGGCCACGTAGAGCAC
>CAZDRW010000735.1:0-1867 GCA_964507555.1 uncultured Desulfarculaceae bacterium | reverse complement strand
GGCCAAGCTTGCCCTTTTGTGCTTTATAAATGTCGAGCATGGGGCCTATTACCTTCTGCCTTTGGTTCAGCTCCACCATCTCCGCCAATTCCTTGTCAGCGGCAAAGGCTTCCAGGGCCTTGGCCAGGCTGGTGAGGCGGGCGATGTTGTAATTGAACAGCGCGATCATGACGTCACCCACGCCGGTGCTTTGGGCCAGCTTGCATGACACGTAAACGCCCTCTATGGTCAGGCCGTAGGTGGCGTCCATGAGCATGTCCATCAACTTGGGGTCTTTAGCCGCCGCCTTGAACATCTTGTCGATCTCTGCCATCCAGTTTTTAAGCAATGCGTCGCGGTTGGCCTTTTTGTCCGGCTCCTGGGCGATTTTCTTCAGCTTGGCCGCGGGCACCTGGCGCGCCTTTTTCAAGCTCGGTATATCCAGCTTGTCGGGGATCTGCTTGGCTACCATGGCCCTGAGTTGCAGCATTTCCTTTTTTTTGCCGAAAACCGCGGCGTAGTTGGTGTCAAATAGGTACATGCCAAGGAGTACCCGCAATTCTTCCTTGTTTTTGCAGTCGATGACGCCGTCCACGGGCACCGTCAGGCTGGGCTGGTAGGAAAGGCCGGCTTTTTTAAGCAGCGCCACGTTTTTCATCATGTCCAGGCCCGCTTTGCCGCCCAAGAGCTTGAGCGCCTGCTTGGCCGCCTTTTCAAGCTTTGGGTTGGATTGAGCCGCCAAAAGAGGCGTAACCCCCATCAGCAAAACAAAAGCCAAGGCCAAGATCGCAGTCGTCATTTTCCGAAGTTTCATGGGAAAAATTCTCCTTCTGTGTTTGCGCGAACTCAGGCCTATTTTTTAAGGCGAGGCTCAGCGTAAAGATGAACCGGCTTGCGCACACCGGGTGGCTTACCTGCTCTTTTTTACCAACCGATTGTAGCACTTTCCCAGGCTGTCAAGGGCCTTAGTCAATAGCACCCCATAGAGGGCCCCATACAACAGGAGCGCCATGATCCAGAGCACCCCCAGATTGAAAAGCGGGGTGGGAATAAGCCAGGAGCCCAGCCGCTTGTAGGCTGATAAAAAGTGGGCTTGGCCCCAGGCCGACTCCGGCTCCTGGCATACCGGAGAGGCCAGCTGCACCAGGTGCTCGCCGGAAAGCTGGAGTTCCTCCAAGGTTTGCAGGTTGAGCGCCAACTGGGCGATGCTTTGATTATAGTTCTCGGCTTTGAGTTCCTTGAAGCCGTCCTTGCCCAACTCCTTTTCCAAACGTTTTTTTAAGGCCCCAACGCTTTGAGCCGCCTTCTTGCGCCTTGCCAGGTAATGCTCTTCCACCTTTCCCAAATAGGTTTTGACCTTTTGCTGGGTGGCGCGGTCATAGGCTTTGGGGCCGAGTTCGGCGGATTCGATGCCCGGATTCAGTCCGGTGAGTTCATGGAGGCGGCGCAGTTCGTTGTCCAAGGCCCTCAGTCGCTGGATAGTCCGGGCCGGCCGGTTTGGATCGGCAGTGTCCAAAAACGGGTAATCGGCCAGGCCGCGAACCTCGGGCAAATAGAAATCCGCCATGAAATCGCTTTGACGCTTGATGCATTCCTGCTTGAAAAACAGGCTTTCATAGTCATTGCTGATGAACTGGTGCACGGCGAGCGCCTCATAGGCCCAGCGTGAAGGCATGAGGTCGGCTACCAGCGGTGTATAGCGGTTTCCCGCATCCTTGGCTTTCAACTCGGCATAAGGCACCACCGCCCCGCCCAGCATTATTTGCGGCACCAGAAGCAGCGGGATCAGGATATAGATGGTCACCGCGCTTTTCAGCGAGGCGGAAACATTAAGGCCCAATACGCAGGAAACCATGGAGGCGGAAAACAGCACCAGCCAGGTGAATAG
>CAZDRW010000734.1:0-1868 GCA_964507555.1 uncultured Desulfarculaceae bacterium | reverse complement strand
CCTTGATGCGGAAAGTGGTGTTTTTGGCCGTGCCATACCCGTCCAGATTAACCTCGACCTCATGCCCCTTGAGCGTCCAGGCCGGGCTCTGGCCATCGCAGGTGGTGAACTCGCCGTAACGCACCTTATAGGTATCGCGCCCGGTCTTTTCAATTTCCTCGCCGCGCACATAATAATGAGAGGCCTCGATGAATATCTGGCCCTTATATAGCTTGCCCACCCCCGAATCCATGTTGACCACCATGCGGGGTCCCGTGAGGATCTGCCCTGGCATGGTAAGGCGAACTTTGCCTTCGGCTTCGGCCACCAAGGTTTGCGAGTTCAGCATGACCCGGTCGGCCAAAAGCCTGGTGTCGCCTCGAATGACTTCCACCTCGCCTTGGGCTAAATAGGCCTGCTTGCGTTCGTCGTATTCAACCTGGTCGGCACGAACATAAACCGGTCCTTTGGCGTCTATTTTAATCAGTTCGCCCTGAGCCAAGGCCGGCGTGGACGCCGCCAAGAAACCCATGATAGCCGCCAAACAAAAAAGCCAGCCTAATAGCCTGTTTACTGCACAGAACCCAGCCAACATGTCTCTCCCAGTTTGTCATGAGAGCGGATTTTTCATCGCCAGCCGCACCCTAGCAAATGGGTGCGGCTATGGCAAGTCGCTTGTGGGGTCTCCGGTGAGAATGGCGCGAGCCTCTCCCACGGTGAAAAGGCTGCCGGTAACCAGCACCACGCCGGTTTTCCCTGCCCTGAGACGGGCCCTGTCAATGGCAAGAGCCAGATCCGGCTCTGATTCAAAGGGCGGTCCGCCGGCCGGGGCGGCCTTGGCCAGGATCGAGGGATCGGCCGCCCGCGAATAACGGGGGCGCGAGAACACCACCCAATCTGCCGCTGAAACAAGGATTTCCAGTATAGAGCGGATGTCCTTGTCAGCCATAACCCCCACCACCATGACCAAGGGATAGCGGTCTTGGCGCACCAAGTCCAAGCTTTCAAGCAAGGCTCTGGCGGCGGGCAGATTATGGGCACCATCCAGCCATAGGGTGGGTTCGCCGGGCGGGGTGGGAAACTGCTCCAAGCGTCCGGGCCAATTAACTTTTGCAAGGCCTTGGCGAAAATGCTCAGGGCCTATCGCCTCGCCAGCCTCGGCCATGACTTCCAAAGCGCCCATGGCCAGGCAGGCGTTGCTGGGCTGGTGGCGTCCGTTTAAGTTGGTTTTCAGGTCCTTCAAGGTCCAAAGCCGGCCGTTGAGCACAAAACCGCCGCCCCGCCCGCGGCGAAAGCTTATCTCCCGGCCCTTGCGGATGATCGGTGCTTTCAACTTCAAGGCCCGTTCCTCAACCACCTTGCGGGCCGAAGGCTGTTGAACCCCATGCACCAGTGGCACGCCTTCCTTGATAATGCCGGCCTTTTCCCAGGCGATCTCCTGCAAGGTGTTGCCCAGGTACTCCTGGTGCTCCATGCCGATGTTGGTGATGACCGTGGCCAAGGGCCAGCATACGTTGGTGGCGTCCAGACGGCCGCCCAGACCGGTTTCCAATATGGTCCACCCAGCGCCGGCCTCGGTGAAATAAAGAAAAGCCATGGCGGTGACGAACTCGAAGAATGTCGGAGGCTCGCGTTCATCGCACACCGCCCAGACCCGGTTTATAAGATCGAGGACCTTGGTTTTGGTTATCTCACGGCCGTTCAGGCGAAAACGCTCGGCGAAATGGATCAGGTGGGGCGAAGTGTAAAAGCCGGTCTTTATGCCCGCGCTCAAAAGAGCCGCTTCCAGCATGGCGCCCTCCGAACCCTTGCCGTTGGTCCCGGCCAGGTGGACGCATTTAAGGCCTTGATGGGGATTGCACAGACGCTCCAAAAGGTTCTGGGTTGTG
>CAZDRW010000733.1:0-1871 GCA_964507555.1 uncultured Desulfarculaceae bacterium | reverse complement strand
CCCTTCAGCTGAAAGCAAATTCCGGGATGGAGCAAAGTCCCTTCAAACCTATCGCGAGGGACTCACTCTTGGTACTAGTCATTTCTACCCCCGCGCCGATAATTTTATAGAGCTTTTAGACCAACTCACCAGCCTGTTGGGTGGTGAGAACACGCGCCTATCCAATGCACCCCGAGGCTGGAATTTAAGGCTTAGCGAGGAGACTGCAGGAGACCGTTACACAGAGGGCGAAAAGATTCAGAAGATAAAGGTGCCTTGGCTACAAATTGACAATAATTTTTATCATGCTAGAGGCGTAGCTTACGCTCTTCGCCAAGTAATGGTAGCCGTTCGTTGGGAGTTTGCTGAGATTATTCGCTTAAAGCGCTCTAAAGAGTTGCTTGATAATGTTATTGAGGAACTGGCTTTAGCCAACTTCGAACCGCTTTTCGTACTCAATGGCTCCCGTGACAGCATTTTTGCCAACCACAGCCTTAAACTCATGGCCACATTGGAAGACGTACGCCAGAAACTAATCAACCTGCAGCGCATGCTGGAGCGTTAGGAAGGAGAACGCCGATATGAACCAGCACCTGCGCTGCACTACTTGCTTATTTTGTATGGAGTTAACCAATGAAACTGTGCGTTGCACCAATGCTGACTTAGCTCAAGAGGGAGCTTGGGAGCAAATGTATTTAGTACAGGGCTTTCTGGAGTTCCCTTTACCTGCTCCTGGCGAAAGGCCTTGTTTCTGGTTTGTGCCTTGTAAACGCTGATTGCGCTCGGCATAGCAAATCAAAGATCGCCGCACCGGCGTTGTTGTCCTCACTTGTCCACAAAAATCAGGTCGCGCTTGCGGTGGCGCCGCGAGGGGCTATTTAAGCCTAACCTCGCGGCACCACTGCATTAATGGCGAGGGGTCCGGGGAGCGGAGCGCCCGTTTAAAAGTCAGCGAAATCTTCCTCTTCCAAAGGTATGGCCTTGCGGGCCTTGGCCTGCGCTGCAGCCCCGTCTTCCTTGGCGGGCTTGTCCTGCTTTTTGTCCTCCTTCTTCCGTGCCAGAAGCCCCGGCAGCGCCCGCGGTTTGTCCTTGGCCGGCGCTTGCAGCCTCTTCTGGCTGCGGGGGGCTCTCTGCACACCTTCGGCGCCGGCGCCGATCAGATCGGTCAGATCGCGGGCCACGCTGAACAGGGTCTCGGCTTGGGCCGAAAGCTCCTCGGCCGCGGCGGCGGCTTCCTCGCTGTTGGCCGCGGTCCTTTGGGTGACCGTGTCCATCTCGCCCATGGCCGTGGAGATCTGGTCGAGGCCTTGGGCCTGCTCGGAACTGCTGGCGGCGATCTCGGCCACCAGTTGAGCCACCTGGGTGGTGTGGGCCGCCACCTCCTTGAACTCCTGGTTGGTGCGGTCCACCACCTGGGCCCCGTTCTTCACCTCGGTAATGGTTTTTTCGATCAGGCTTTGGGTGTCCTTGGCCGCGTCGGCCGCGCGTTGGGCCAGGCTGCGCACCTCGTCGGCCACCACCGCGAACCCGGCCCCGTGCTCGCCCGCCCGGGCCGCCTCCACCGCGGCGTTTAGGGCCAAGAGGTTGGTCTGGAAGGCGATCTCGTCGATGGTCTTCATGATCTTGGAAATCTGCTCCGAAGCCTCGTTGATGGAGCCCATGGAGGCGGTCATCTCCTCCATGGAGTTGGAAGCCCGCTCCACCGCCTGACTGGTTTCCCTGACCAAGCTGTCGGCTTCCTGGGAGCGGTCGGCGTTCTTCTTGCGGTAGTCCCACCACCACAGGTGGACCAGCGGCGAGCAGTAGAAGTCGTCCTTGTCCTGGCAGAGGTGGAAGAGCCCGCGGGCCAGGTCGCCGCAGACGGAGGTATCGCCGTAGGCGGCCAAGCCGGT
>CAZDRW010000732.1:0-1882 GCA_964507555.1 uncultured Desulfarculaceae bacterium | reverse complement strand
GAAAAACTGGGGCATTGCTAGCGATAATTGGTCTATTGGCGTTGCCGGCAACATTTTTGGCAGATTCTAAAATTACGATCGCCGGTTCCACGACGGTGCTGCCTTTGGCCCAAAAAGCGGCTGAGGAGTATATGAAGCGTTATCCAGAAGTGCGCATTTCCGTGTCGGGCACTGGCTCTGGTGACGGCGTTCGATCCCTGCTAGATGGAACCGCCGATATAGGCAATTCCTCGCGCGATCTCAAGGCCAAGGAAACAGCCCTGGCGCAGAAAAAGGGAATTCAGCTGAACAAGCATGTGGTCGCCCTGGATTGTATTGTGCCGATCGTGCACCCCTCAAATCCGGTCGCGGGGCTGAGCCTAGAACAGCTCCGGGCGATATTTGTCGGTAAAGTGCGTAATTGGAAAGATGTTGGCGGGCCGGATCGCCAGGTGGTGGCCATATCACGAGACTCTTCATCTGGCACTTTTGAAGTGTGGAATCATATCGTTTTGGGCAAAGGCATGCGGGTGCGCCCCGATGCCCAGCTGCAGGCCAGTAACGGCGCGGTGGCCCAAGCCGTGGCTGGAAATAAATTCGCCATAGGTTACGTTGGCTTAGGCTATTTGAACAACCAAGTCAAGGCGTTAAAGGTTAATGGAGTCTCGGCGGGCAGCGATACCGCCAAAAGTGGTGCCTATCCCATTGCGCGTGGGCTATATATGTTTGCGCTGCAAAAACCGAGCATGGCGGTGAGAGCGTTTCTGGATTTTGTGTTGGGCCCCCAGGGGCAAAAGATCGCGGCCCAAGAAGGATTTGTACCGGTAAAGTAGCGTTGGCTATTGAGCCGTAACAGGATCTCCAGGGTGCTTGTATCAGACGGGCTTGCTGGGTTATGATTCCCAACTAGATTTCGCACTCTCCGAAAACAGGCGATGCAAATTCCTGAGGAGCGTCCTTGGAGCTCAGCTTTACCAACGCCCGCGTGGAAATGTCACGTCACGAGACGCTTTGCCAGGTCGGGCGTTTTGAATTGGCTGACTACCAAGTCCAGGTCCTGGGTTTCCCCGGTTGGCTTGTGGTCTACGAGGATCTATCCTATGAAACGCACCAGGCGGAGATAGTCCGCAGCCTCGAGGCTTTGGTCAACGCCTATCTTAAAGACCCGCAGCTCAGTCATGGTTTGGCTCGCCTCTCGGGAGAATTCATCTTTCTCGTAAGCCGGGATGGACGCCTTGAACGGCTCATTACTTCCGATAGCCTCCCCAACAGCGTCTATTGGTTCCAAGCAGACGGCCAGGTGGTGGTCAGCGACCATGTTTGGCGGCATGTGGGCCGGTTTGCGCCGTTGGAGCCAGATTCATATGATGCGCGCAACCTGCAATACTTGAGCCGTAAGAAAACCTGCGTACCAAGTTACACCTATCTCAAGGGATTGCGCCGCCTGCAGCCAGCCACCATCTATACGGTTGAGGGTGACCGACTGAAACGAAAGCAAGCTGTTTACCCCAAGAAGATGCATGACCGCGACCTGACTTATCAGGATTTCTTGGCGGTGATTGGCCGCCGTCTTGAATCAGGGCCTTATACACTGGCGTACAGCTCAGGGATCGACTCCCACCATCTGCTGGAAACCTTCGATGAACGCATAGCCGAGGTGTTCAACATTTATTTCCACCCGCCTTACCAGGACGCCGAGCGCAGCAAGGAGGCAGCTGCAGCAGTCATCAACTGCGCCAATGTGGGCCGTAAGCTTAACCACATTGCAGTTGATTTCGAGGCTCCGGAAAACCTGAAATGGCTGCGTCATGCCGCTGACCGCGATCCTTTTGCCTGTCATTACAACTTCAGTATGTACCATTTTTTCAGTTATATGGCGAAGATGAAGCATATAAAGCGCTGG
>CAZDRW010000731.1:0-1888 GCA_964507555.1 uncultured Desulfarculaceae bacterium | reverse complement strand
CTCAAGCCGTAAAATTTCATCCTGTTTGTGACGGCGGTATATCTCGATCTGCCTGATGTTTTCGGCCACCGGCACCTGGCGCCCGAAGAACAGGCGCAAGAGTATTTCGATGCGCCAGGGGTGGCTTTCCACAGGGCTGCGCAGCCAATGGCGCAAGGATTTCCTTCCCTGTGCAGTGAGGGCGTAGATGTTCTTGGCCTGGCGTAGGTTGGGCTTGTGGGTTTTGTGCTTGACCAGCCCTTGGGCGTTCAATTTTTTAAGCAGGGGATAAATCTGGCCGTAGCTTGCTTGCCAGAAGTGACCCGCGATGGAGCTAAACACTTTTTTGACGTCATAGCCGGTCTGGGGTCCTCTGCTAAGGATTCCCAGGATGGCCAAGCCGGTTTTGTTCAGGCTCACGGCATTTCTCCAGATTATATAGCTTATTAATATATCAATTAGATATATTATTGTCAACCTTGTATGCCCGGGGATCGGTTTGGCTTTAGTGGCCAAGCGTGGCTTCACCCGGAGAGACATGCAGGCGCTCGCCCTTGTCCAGCGGGCCTTTGCATGATAAGAACTAAGCTTTCCGTATCTCAAAGGCTTATGGAGTAAGAGCCCATGAAGATCACCCGCGACGAGGTGGCCCACGTGGCCCAATTGGCCCGCTTACGGCTGGGCGAGGAGCAAGTGCAGCGCCTCACCGTCCAGCTCAACGACATCCTTTCGTCCATGGAAAAGCTGAACCAGTTGGACACCAGCGGCGTGCCCTCAACCAACCACGCCTTGGAGCTGACCGGAGCCATGCGCGAAGACGAGGTGCGGCCTTCTTTGAAGCGCGAACGCGCCCTGGCCAACGCGCCTGATTCCAACGGCGAGGCCTTTGTGGTGCCCCGGGTCATTTAGGGAGGCTCTTAATGGAACTGCATGAGCTCAACATGGAACAGGCCCGGGAGCTTCTGGACAAGCGAGAGGTCTCGGCCCGCGAATTGACCCAGGCCTTTTTGGACCGCATCCAGGCCACCGATCCCCAGGTGCACGCCTACCTCGCGGTGACCCCGGAAAGCGCGCTGGCCCAGGCTGACCAGGCCGATCAAACCCTGGCTGCGGGCCAGGGCGGCGCCTTGACCGGCATCCCCTGCGGCATCAAGGACGTTTTCATCACCAAGGATCTCACCACCACCGCGGGCAGCCGCATCCTGGAAAACTTCGTGCCGCCCTACGACGCCACCGCCGTGGCCCGCCTCAAGGCGGCTGGCGCGGTGATCCTGGGCAAGCAGAACATGGACGAGTTCGCCATGGGCTCATCCACCGAAAACAGCGCCTACGGACCCAGCCACAACCCCTGGGACCTGAAAGCCATCCCCGGCGGCTCCTCTGGCGGCTCGGCCGCCTCGGTGGCAGCCGGGTCCTGCCTGTTCAGCATCGGCACCGATACCGGCGGCTCCATCCGCCAGCCGGCCAGCCACTGCGGAGTGGTGGGCATGAAACCCACCTACGGCCGGGTCAGCCGCTACGGCATGATCGCCTTCGCCTCTTCCCTGGACCAGGCCGGGCCATTCTCCCGCACCGTGGCGGGCGCGGCCCAGGTGCTTCAAGCCATGGCGGGCTTTGATCCGGCCGACTCCACCAGCGCGCCCATGGAGGTGCCGGACTACGCCGCCTCGCTAAAGCGCGGGGTCAAGGGCCTCAAATTGGGGGTGCCCAAGGAGTATTTCGTAGAAGGCATGGACCCGGAGGTGGAAGAAACTGTTCGCAAAGCCATCGCTGTGCTGGAGGGCTTAGGGGCCCAGACCGTGGAGGTGAGTCTGCCCCACACCGACTATGCCCTGGCGGTGTACTACATCATCGCTCCGGCCGAGTGCTCCTCCAACCTGGCCCGTTATGATGGGGTCAAATACGGGCT
>CAZDRW010000730.1:0-1896 GCA_964507555.1 uncultured Desulfarculaceae bacterium | reverse complement strand
AGGCTCTGTGCCTGGCGGCCAAGGCGTTAGGCTACAGCGGCCTAGCCCTCACCGACACCGACAACCTCTACGGCCTGTGGGAGTTCTTAAGGGCCTGCCGTTATCATGGCCTTAAAGCCGTGGTGGGAGTCGAGCTCACCGAGGCCCAGAGCCCGCGCCGGGCCCTGTGCCTGGTTAGGAGCGACGAGGGCTTTAGAAACCTCTGCCGCCTCATAAGCAGCCGCCATCTTGAGCCGGAATTTACTCTGATAAAGGACCTGCCACCCCGCGCCCGCGGCTTGGCCATCCTCACCACCAGCTCCGAGCTGCTTAGCGCCTGGCGCGACTCCGGGCTGGAGGCCATGGCCGCCTTGCCCCGCGGCCTTAACGGCCAGACCCATCGCCTGCGCCAGACCGCCCGCAAGCTGGGCGCGCCGCTCTTGGCCGTGGCGGGGACCTTTTTCCTGGAGCCCGGCGACTACTTGCGCCACCGGGTCTTAAGGGCCATCGCGCTTAACACCTCGCTCTCCCGCCTGGAGCCTTTGGATATGGCCCCGCCCGACGCCTGGCTGGCATCGCCGGGGGAGTACGCCAGCCGCTTCGAGACCTTGCCCCAGGCCCTGCGCGCCGCCCGGGAGCTTGATGAGCGCCTGGAGTACCTGCCCCAGCCCCGCACCATCATGCCGCCCTGGGGAGATCCCCAAGGCCGCAGCGCGGACGCGGTGTTAAGAGAGCGCAGCTACGCGGGTGCGGCCTGGCGCTACGGCGAGCCCCTGCCCGCGGCGGTTAAAGAGCGCCTGGAGCGCGAGTTGGGCATCATCTCCCAAAAGAACTTCTCCTCCTACTTCCTGGTGGTGGAGGACATCGTAAAGCGCAGCCCGCGCATCTGCGGCCGGGGCTCGGGCGCGGCCTCCCTGGTGGCCTATGCCTTAGGCATCACCAACGTCTGCCCCATCAAGTTCAACCTCTACTTCGAGCGCTTCATAAACCCCCAGCGGGTGGACCCGCCGGATATCGACGTGGACTTCGCCTGGGACGAACGCGATGGCGTGATCGCCTCGGTGTTGGAGCAATACCAGGGCAGGGCGGCCATGGTGGCCACCCATGTGCTTTTCCGGGGACGCATGGCCATCCGCGAGGTGGCCAAGGTGTTCGGACTGCCCATGCAGGAAATAAAGAGCATCATGCGGCGGCTGCCCTGGCTGCACGGCCCGGCCGAGGGCGAGACCGGGTTCTATCCCAAGCGCCAGGCCCTGCCCAAGGGGACCAAGCCCGGCCTACCCGCGCCTTGGCCGGAGATCCTCGGCCTGGCCCAGGGCCTCATGAAAATCCCGCGCCACGTTTCGGTGCACGTGGGCGGGGTGGTGATCACCCCCGGCCCCATCGCCGACCATGCGCCGCTGGAGATGGCGGTCAAGGGAGTCCCCATCATCCAGTGGGAAAAGGAAGGGGCCGAGGAGGCGGGCCTGGTCAAGATCGATCTTTTGGGCAACCGCTCCCTGGCCGTGATCCGTGACGCGGCGGCCGAGGTGCGCGCGGCCGGCGGAGAGCTTAATGAGCGCACCTGGCAGCCCGAGGACGACCCCGCCACCCAGAACCTGGTGGCCCGGGGCCAGACCATGGGTTGCTTCTATATAGAAAGCCCGGCCACCCGGCTTTTGCAGCAAAAGGCGGGCCGGGGTGATTACGAGCATCTGGTGATCCACTCCAGCATCATCCGTCCTGCGGCCAACGACTACATCCAGGAGTATCTGCACCGGCTGCACGGCGCGCCCTGGGAGCCCATCCATCCCCTTCTGGCCGGTATCCTGGACGAGACCTACGGCATCATGGTCTATCAGGAGCAGGTCTCCCAGGCGGCCATGGCCCTGGCCGGGTTCACGCATGCCGAGGGCGACCGCCTGCGCAAGGTCATGA
>CAZDRW010000729.1:0-1899 GCA_964507555.1 uncultured Desulfarculaceae bacterium | reverse complement strand
GTGTTTTTGCAGGGCCACGGCATCGCAGCCTCCACGGCGCTCCGCATCCACCGGCGCTACGGCGCGGGCGCCATGGGCGTGGTGAGCGAGAACCCCCACCAGTTGGCCGCCGACATCCAGGGCATCGGGTTTGCCACCGCCGACGCCATCGCCGCCAAGCTGGGCATCGCCCACGACCATCCGGGCCGCCTCAAGGCCGGGCTGGAATACCTGCTGGGCACGGCGCGCGACGAGGGCCACGTGTATCTGCCCTATGACGAGCTCATGGAAGGCGCGGCCGAGCTGCTAAGCGTGGACCGGGCGCTCCTGGGCCCGGCCTTTGCTAGGCTCCACACCGAGCAACGCGTCACCCTGGAAGAAGACGGCGACCTCAAGGCGGTCTACCTCACCCCCATGTTCATCCTGGAGCGCCGCGCCGCTTTCGGCTTCAGCCGCATTGCCAAGCAGCCCGGCATCCTCACCCCGGAGCGGGCCGCCAAAGCCGCCGAGTGGGTGGCCGGGCAATTGGCGGTGGCGCCGTCGGCGGCCCAGGGCAAAGCCTTGGAGATCCTTCTCACCAGCGGCCTGGCGGTGTTGACCGGCGGGCCCGGCACCGGAAAAACCACGCTGGTGCGGGCGCTCATCACCATCGCCCGCCGCATGGGTCTTTCCGTGGCCCTGGCCGCGCCCACGGGCCGGGCGGCCAAGCGCCTCTCCGAGTCCACCGGGCTCCCGGCCGCCACCCTGCACCGGCTTTTGGAATACGCGCCCAAGGAGAACGCCTTTCAGCGCCACGAGGGCAGGCCCCTGGAGGCCGATCTGGTGGTGGTGGATGAATGCTCCATGGTGGACACCTGGCTGGCCGCCCATTTGGCCGAGTCGGTCGGGCCGGATTCCCGGCTCATCCTGGTGGGCGACGCGGACCAGTTGCCGTCGGTGGGCGCGGGCCTGGTGCTCCGGCAGGTGATCGACTCCGGCAAGGCGCCCGTGGCCGCCTTAAAGGAGATATTCCGCCAGGATTCCGCTGGCTTGATCGTGCAGAACGCCCACCGCATCCTGGGCGGGCAAATGCCGATCCTCCCCCAAACCGGCCAGGAGGCGGATTTCTTCTTTATTGAAGAGCCCGACCCCGCCAAAGCCGCGGACATGGTGAAGCGCCTGGTCTGCGAGCGTTTGCCAGCCCGCTTCGGCCTGGACCCGGAGCGCGATGTGCAGGTCTTGGCCCCCATGCACCGGGGCAGTCTGGGCTGCCAGAACCTGAACCAGCTCCTCCGGGCCGAGCTGAACCCCCGGGCGGGCAACTCCCCCAGCCTGGCCGGCGGCGACAAGGTCATGCAAATACGCAACAATTACGACTTGGATGCCTTTAACGGCGATCTGGGCATGGTGTCGTCCACCAACGACGACGGCGCTATTGTCACCATGGGCGAGCGCACGGTGGCCTACAGCCTGCCGGACATGGACGACCTGACCCTGGCCTACGCGGTCACCATCCACAAGTCCCAGGGCTCGGAATACCCGGCCGTGGTGATCGCCCTCGGCATGGAGCATTACATCATGCTCAACCGGCCGCTACTCTATACCGCCGTAACCAGGGGACAAAAGGTGGTGGTTATCGTGGGCCACGGGGGGGCGTTGAGGCGCGCGGTGGAGCGCAACGAACCGACGAAAAGATATGCTAGGTTGGATAAGAGGATGAAGGGGTAGGGGGCTAATCTTTCTTCGTGGCTTTATCCTGGATTTGAGGTTCGCTAACCATATGCCAACCCCTAGATAGATTATAGTGAGCTTTATCTCTGGCGTATTGTTGAGCAGATTTGATTAGCCATCTAACAAAAAGATAGGAAACAACTAAAATAAGCAAAGAACACCAAATCTCAGGCACTTTAAATTCCTCTTTATCGTCATTGTTAAGCAATG
>CAZDRW010000728.1:0-1899 GCA_964507555.1 uncultured Desulfarculaceae bacterium | reverse complement strand
ATGTAGCGGCTCCCCGGCTGTCAATAATCATCCTCAAGGCCTTAGTCCTGCGAGTGCCAAACCGCGCTAAACCCCGAACTATGCGGTTAAAGCCCAATTAAGGGGGCCCAGTTTTCAGTGCCCAAATAGGCCCGCTTGACTTCCTCGTTCTCGGAAATTTCTTGGGTGCTCCCGTCTGCGATAATGCCGCCCTGATGCAACACGGTCACCCTGTCGGAGATGGTCATTACTACCTCCATGTCGTGTTCCACCAGCACCACCGCCATTTCCCGGCCGAGCGATTTGATGAGCTCTGATACCTGGTCGGTTTCGGTGGGCGACATGCCTGCGGCCGGCTCGTCCAACAGAACCAACTTGGGATTGCCCGCCAGGGCGATGGCCACCTCCAGCACCCTCTGGTCACCGTGGGCCAAGTTTTTGGCCGGCAGATCGGCCACATCCTCCAGCCCAACCCGCCGGATGATCTCTTCGGTGGCCTTGCTGACCTCCTGCAAGCTGTCCCGTCGGGAGAAGACCCGCAGGCTGCCGCCCGCTTGAGCCTGCTTGGCGATACGTATGTTTTCGCGAACCGACAGGCCCATGAAAATGCTGGTGATTTGGAAGGTCCGGCACAGTCCCATCTTGACCCGGTCATGCACTGGGCGCTTGGTTATGTCTTTGTCCTGGTAGAAGACCTTGCCGCCGCTGGCCTCCAACTGGCCGGTAATGACATTGATGAGAGTTGTCTTGCCTGCACCGTTGGGCCCAATGATTGAGTGGACCTGTTTGTCCATAATGTCCAGAGTCACTAGATTAAGGGCAGCCACTCCACCGAAGTATCGCGAAAGGTCACGGGTGCTCAAGATGGTGGTGCTCATGGGCGCGTTACTCCCCTCGAGGTTTGGTCATGATGCCGTAGAAACCAGCCAGGCCTCCCGGCATGAACAGGACCAGAAGTATCACCACCAGACCTACGAAAAATTCCCAGTGTTCGGTCATGGTGCTGATGTAGTCCTGCATGAAGATGAAGACCGCCGCTCCCAAAAACGGGCCCCACAGCGAACCCATGCCACCCAGCAGCACCATCATGAGCACGCCAGCGCCCGCGAAAGCGCTCATAACCCCGGGACCGGTGTAGCCGCGGTAGAGAATGTAGATGCTGCCCGCCACGCCGGCCAAACCGCATGCCATCATCCAACCGATCAGCTTGTAGAGCCTTACGTTGATGCCAATGAAAGCTGCCCTTTGCTCGTTTTCCCTGATCGCTTCCAGGACCGCTCCCAGAGGAGAATGGACCACGCGCCAAGTGAGTAGGAACAAGCCGAGGACTATGATCAAGGTAAAGTAATAGATTCCGAAAGAGTCGCCCGAACTGACGATTTTTATGCCGAAGAATGTTATGTCCGGCTGGGGGACGCCCATCAAACCGTCGTCGCCGCCGGTGAGGCTGTACCATTTCCAGCCCACCGTGTAAAACATCATACCGAACGCCACGGTGAGCAAAGCGAAGGCCAGCCCACCGGTGCGCACCTGCACCCATCCCACCGGCGCCGAGATGAGCACGGTGATCAGCACGCCGCCTATGATGGCCAACCATAAGGATTCTGGAAAAACGTGGATCAGTAATATGCCGGTGGCATAGGCGCCGATGCCGAGATAGGCGTTATGCATGAATGAAAGCAAGCCGGTGTAGCCCAGGAGCAAATCCAAGCTCATGGCCAATAAGCCATAAATCATGATCTCGTTAGTCAGACGCAGATAAAATTTATTGGGCAGGATCAGCGGCAGGATGGCTACCACCGTCACCCCTGTCAGGAACAGCAAGAGGTTGAGCTTGCTGGCCCGCATCCGCTTGAGAGCCGGCGCTGGCATAGCTGCTGTATGGATGTTATTCAAACCTACCCTCTCCCACTAGACCGC
>CAZDRW010000727.1:0-1904 GCA_964507555.1 uncultured Desulfarculaceae bacterium | reverse complement strand
CCCGCGCTACCCCAGGTAAAGAGCGACGCCCATATCCTCATCGTGGAGGACGAGGCGGACAGCGCCAGTTTTTTCCAAGCGCTCATGGAGTCCGAAGGTTACCGTACCGAAGTATGCAATAGCGGCGAAGACGCCTGGGCCCGCCTGTCCGAAGGCGGCGACTTCGATTTGGTGCTTTTGGACATGATCCTGCCCGGTATCGACGGCTGGACCGTGTTGAAGCACATTAAGAGCGATGGCAAGCTGCGCTTCATCCCGGTGGTGGTGCTATCGGCCCTGTCCGAAAAAGAGCACGCCCTGCGCGCCCTGGAGGTGGGGGCCGAGGATTTTCTGACCAAGCCGGTGGATGTGGAGACCATGCTTAGCCGGGTGCGGGTGATGCTCCGCATACGGGCGCTCTACGAGGACCTGCTTTACGAGCGCGGCGGGCGCCAACAGGCGCAGCGCACTTTGGAGATGCGGCGCTATTTGGCCAAGGTAATGGGGGGGTCGTCCCAAGTGCAGGAATTGGCCGATGTTTTGGATAATGTGGTGGCCACTGACACCACGGTGCTTCTGGAAGGCGATT
The DNA here is from genome assembly GCA_964507555.1 of uncultured Desulfarculaceae bacterium. Lineage (GTDB taxonomy): Bacteria > Desulfobacterota > Desulfarculia > Desulfarculales > Desulfarculaceae > Desulfocarbo. Next base: position 1,336 of record CAZDRW010000727.1, on the reverse strand, counting down.
CCGGCACCGGCAAAAGCCTGTTGGCAGAAACCATTCACCGCTTCAGCAAGCGTGCGGATGGGCCGTTCGTGGTGGTCAACTGCTCGGCCTATCCGGAAGGCCTTTTAAGCTCCGAACTGTTCGGCCACGAAAAGGGCGCTTTCACCGGGGCGATCCGCCAAAAAAAGGGCCGTTTCGAGACCGCCCAGAAGGGCACCATATTCCTGGACGAGATAGCCGAGATCAGCCCGCTCACCCAGTTGGCCCTTCTGCGGGTGATCCAGGACCGCCAATTCGAGCGCGTGGGCGGCGAATCCACCCTCACCGTGGACGTGCGCATTGTAGCCGCCACCAACAAGCACCTATCCGACATGGTGGAGCAGGGCCGCTTCCGCGAGGATCTGTTTTACCGCCTGAACGTGGTGCGGCTGGAGGTTCCCAGCCTGCGCCAGCGTCCGGAAGACATCCCTTTCTTGGCTCATTATTTCCTGCGTTCCCAACGCGAACGCTTGGGCAAAGCCATATACGGCTATTCCCGCAACGCACTGACCCGGATGATGGAGTATTCCTGGCCGGGCAACGTACGCGAGTTGCGCAACGCGGTAGAGCACGCGGTGCTGATGTGCCGCGGTGAGGTGGTTGAACCCGATCACCTGCCGCCGGCTCTGCACCACATCGCCGGGGCGGGGCAGGATAAGTCAGCCGCGGCCGCCGGGCGCTTGCAGGACCAGGAGCGACAGCTCATCAAAACCACTTTGGAAAAGGTCGGCTGGAACAAATACCGCGCCGCCCAAATTCTGGGAGTAGCCCGGAGCACGCTGTACAGCAAAATCCAGAAATACCGTCTAAAGCCGCCGGGCAGGGAGGGACAGGGCCAAGGATGATTATCCTGGCTGGACAAGCCATGGGATTGTTCCGGAGATGGCGCGCCTGCAGCCGATGCTGCCTGGCGTTGTTGACGGTCCTCTTAATAGGGGGCTGCAACGTAACTATCGGCCAAGGCGACCTCCAGTGGCAAAAACTCACGGCACCCCACAGCCGCTTCATGGATATGGACGGCTACAAGCTGCATTACCTGGACCTGGGGCAGGGTCGTCCCGTGGTGATGATCCACGGTTTCGCTGATTCCACTTATTGCTGGCACGCCAATGTCGAAGCGCTTAGCAAGGCCGGTCTTCGCCTGATCCTGGTGGATCAGCCAGGTTTGGGCAAATCCGGTGTTCCGTCGGCGCCCTACAAATTCAGTCTTGAAAACCAGGCCGCAGCCATTCTCAAGCTTTGCGACCGTTTGGGGCTAAAGCGCTTTTCCCTGGTCGGCTCGTCCATGGGAGGGGGTATCGCCCTCTATCTGGCCTGG
>CAZDRW010000726.1:0-1912 GCA_964507555.1 uncultured Desulfarculaceae bacterium | reverse complement strand
TATGAATGGCGTGTCCACCAGGCCGGGCAGCACGCAGTTGACCAGGATGCCGGAGGCGGCCAGTTCCTTGGCCATGCTCTTGGTGAGCCCCAGCACACCCGCCTTGGCCGCGGCATAGGCGGCCTGCCCCTGCACCCCGCTTAAAGCGCGCATGGACGACACGTTCACGATGCGGCCGTAGCCCTTGGCTATCATGTGGGGTGCCACCGCCTGGATGCCCAGCAAGCAGGCGGTGAGATGCACGTCCACCACGGCACGCCAATCCTCCAAGGTGACCTGGGCGAGAACCGCGGGCCGGTCGAACCCCGCCGCGTTCACCAAGATGGAGATCCCGCCCCGCCAGTTCTGGGCCTCGTTCACCGCCCGCTGCCAAGTGGACGGCGCGCACACGTCCATTTCCATGGCCCGCGCCCGCCCGCCGGCGCCCTCGATGGCCAGCGCCACTTCCTCGGCCGCCGCCATGTCCTGATCCCCCACCAGCACCGCCGCTCCCAAAGAGCCCAGCCTGCGCGCCGCGGCCTGGCCTATGCCGCTGCCGCCGCCGGTGACCAGCGCCACTTTATTGGATAGATCCATACTTACCCCGTTCTGCGATTCGCTCTATTGCGTGAGCCGCTAGACCATGCTGTCGGCCATCTCGTTTAATATGGCGTCCGGATCGCCCTGAGTCTCAACTTGTTTCAGCGCCGCGCCCAGCTGGTCGCGCATTCCCGGGCGCTCCAGGTCGCGCGGCTCACGGCAGCGGCCCATGCGCCGGCACAGGCGGTACATCAGCCTATCGCGATCCGGCATCTCCAAATAGCTGTCCAACAGGGCCAGCATCTTGGGCTTGTCGCCCGGGAGCCGCCCTTCCACGGTCTCTATCAAATTCATGATGTGGTCCGAGGCCAAATATGAATGGATGCCGTCCAGGGTCTCGATGAATAGCCTAATCTCGGCCGCCACCTCGTCGTCGCTGGGCTTTTCGAACTCGCCCGATTGCACGTCCTGATAAAGCTCGATGCGGTCCGGCACGCGCAGGGTGCGCAGGCGGATGAAGTCCGGGTCGATCTGGTTGAGCACCTGGGCCGTGGCCGTGGCGTGCTCCTTCCACCATTTGCGCCCGCCCAGGCCCGGCATCACGTATTCGCTGAGCTCCATGCCGGCGGCTTTGACGTTCTGCCCACCCTTGATTTGTTTTTCCGCGGTCACGCCCTTTTTCATGAACTTGAGCAGCGGGTCATAGCCGGTCTCCAGGCCGATGTGCACCCGGTCCAAACCCGCCTCCCGGATCATCTTCAGCTCCTCCACGGTGCGCTGAGCCGCGGTGCTGGAGCGGGCGTAGGTGGTGATGCGCTCCACCTCGGGGATCCTCGCGCGCAGATGCTTAAGCGCCTCCACCAGGGCCTCGGGCTTCATCACCAAATTATTGGCGTCTTGGATGAACACCGCGCCGGTGCCGTAGTAGAGCCAGGCCGCCACGTTGCGGAAGGCGTCGGAGAGGCGCGGGTTGCTGAACACGTGGTTAACCACCGCTTGGCTCACCTGACCGCCCTCTCCCATTTCCTGGGATAGGGCCACTATCTGCTCGCGCATGGTGGCGGCGGCGTCGATGTCGGCCTTAATCTCTTCCACGGTGCGCCGGCTGAAGGTGCGGCGCTTATACACCGGGCAGAATTTGCATTTGTTCCAGGGGCAGTTGCGGGTGAAGCGCAAGAGCAGGCTGCGCGCCTCCGACGGCGGGCGGATGGGGCCCTGCTCGAAGTTGAGGGTATCGTCCAGATGAACAGGCACGGTTTTTCTCCTTGCGTACTGATGTGGCGCTATGGAAAACCTAAGGGGTGGCCGGGCATTAGTCAAGCGGGGGGTTGGGGCGGGGGAAGAGTTGTAAGGCGCGGCGGATTGGTTTTGGCGGGCGTTTGACTAAAGGCGC
>CAZDRW010000725.1:0-1913 GCA_964507555.1 uncultured Desulfarculaceae bacterium | reverse complement strand
GTTCAGCGAAAGGAGCAGATGATGGGTAACTACGCGGAGGTGTTTAAGCGCAGCATCGAGGATCCGGATGGATTTTGGGGAGAGGCGGCGGAGAAGATATCTTGGTACAAGAAGTGGGACAAGGTATTGGACGCGAGCAACAAGCCGTTTTTCCGTTGGTTCAGCGGGGGGGAAATAAACACCTGCTACAATTGCCTTGACCGTCACGTGGAGGGGGGGCGCGGAGATCAGGCGGCCATCATCTACGACAGCCCGGTGACAGGAATCAAAGAGAAGATCAGCTACAAGCAGCTTTTGGATCAGGTGAGCCGCTTTGCGGGCGGTTTGCGGAGCCTTGGTGTGGTGAAGGGCGACACGGTTGTGATCTACATGCCCATGGTGCCGCAGGCGCTGGTGGCCATGCTGGCTTGCGCGCGCCTGGGAGCGGTACACTCGGTGGTGTTCGGGGGATTTGCGCCCAAGGAGCTTGCGGTTAGGATCGACGACGCCAAGCCCAAGGTGATGGTGAGCGCCTCCTGCGGCATCGAGGGCAAGAAGGTGATCGCCTACAAGCCGCTTTTGGACAAGGCCATCGATCTGTCCAAGCACAAGCCGGAAAAATGCGTGATCTTGAAACGGCCGCAAGCGGAGGCGCCGCTGTTGGCGGGCCGTGACCTGGATTGGGAGGAGTTGGCCTCCTCGGCCCCGACGACGGAGTGCGAGGTACTGAAGGCCACCGACCCCTTGTATATTCTCTACACCTCGGGCACCACCGGCATCCCCAAGGGCATTGTGCGGGACAACGGGGGCCACGCGGTGGCGCTGTATTGGACCATGCGGCATTTGTACGACGTGGAGCCGGGCGACGTATACTGGGCGGCTTCCGACGTGGGCTGGGTGGTGGGCCATTCCTACATTGTGTATGCGCCGCTACTCTATGGCTGCACCACCATAGTGTTCGAGGGCAAGCCGGTGGGCACGCCGGACCCGGGGGCGTTCTGGCGGGTGATCAGCGAGTACGGGGTGAAGGTGCTGTTTACCGCGCCCACGGCGCTCCGGGCCATCAAGCGCGAGGACAGCCAGGGCGAGTTTCTCAAGCAGTACGACATGTCCAAGTTCGAGGCGCTATACCTGGCGGGCGAGCGCACCGACCCCGACACCTACCAGTGGGCCACGGACATGCTGCAGAGGCCTGTGATCGACCACTGGTGGCAGACCGAGACGGCCTGGAGCATCTGCGGCAACTTCCGTGGCATCGAGCTTCTGCCCATCAAGCCGGGCAGCGCCACCAAGCCGGCGCCGGGCTTTGACGTGAAGATTCTTTCGCCGGAGAGCCAGGAATTGGGCCCCGACACGCCTGGCGTGGTGGCGGTGAAGCTGCCTCTGCCGCCGGCCTGTTTGCCCACGCTGTGGAAGAACGACGAGCGCTTTTTGCAGTCCTATCTCAAGCCGTTTCCGGGCTACTACTTCACCGGCGATGAAGGTTTCATGGACAGCGACGGCTACGTGCATATCATGGGCCGGGTGGACGACGTGATCAATGTGGCGGGTCACCGTCTTTCCACCGGTGCCATGGAAGAGGTGATCGCCACCCATAGGGCGGTGGCCGAATGCGCGGTGATGGGCGCCTCCGACGACTTCAAGGGTCAGCTGCCGGTGGGCCTGGTGGTCTTAAAGGCCGGAGTGGGCCAGGACCCGGAAGAGATCAGGAAGGAACTGATCCAGATGGTGCGCGATCAGATCGGGGCCATTGCCTCGTTCAAATCGGTGGTGGTGGTGGCCCGGCTGCCCAAGACGCGCTCGGGCAAGATCCTGCGCGGCACCATGCGCAAGATAGCCGACGGCGCCCAGTACTCGGTGCCTTCTACCATCGACGACCCAGCCACCCTTGATGAAATCGCAGAAGCTCTCAAAACCATCGGGTATGCAAAGAA
>CAZDRW010000724.1:0-1917 GCA_964507555.1 uncultured Desulfarculaceae bacterium | reverse complement strand
GGTGGCGGTGAGCGAAACCGGTGAGCGCTTGGTGGGTCAAGTGGCCAAGCGCCAGGCCATCACCAATCCCACCAACACGGTATTCGCCGTAAAGCGCCTTATCGGCCGCAAGTTTCAATCGACCGATGTGCAGAATGACATTGCGATCCTTCCCTACGAGATCGTCAAGGCCGATAACAACGACGCTCACATCAAGATCCGCGACAAGGAGTACAGCCCGGCCGAGATCAGCGCCATGGTGCTGGGCAAGATGAAGCAGACCGCCGAGGATTACCTGGGCGAGAAGTTGGACGACGCGGTGATAACCGTGCCGGCCTATTTCAATGATTCCCAGCGCCAGGCCACCAAGGACGCGGGCCGGGTTGCGGGCTTGAATGTGTTGCGCATCATCAACGAGCCCACCGCGGCGGCCCTGGCCTATGGCCTGGACAAAAAGAAGGATGAAAAAATCGCGGTGTTCGACCTGGGCGGCGGCACTTTCGATATCTCCATCCTGGAATTGGGCGAGGGCGTGTTCGAGGTGAAATCCACCAACGGCGACACTCACCTGGGCGGCGAGGACTTCGATCTGCGGGTGATAAATTACCTGGCCGACGAGTTTAAAAAGGACCAGGGCATCGACCTCCGGCAGGATAAAATGGCGTTGCAGCGCCTCAAGGAGGCCGCGGAAAAGGCCAAGATGGAGCTGTCATCCTCCATGGAGACCGATATCAACCTGCCTTTCATCACCGCCGATCAAAGCGGCCCCAAGCACCTCAACATCAAGCTCTCCCGGGCCAAACTGGAAGCCTTGGTGGACGACCTGGTCACCAGGGTGGAAGGCCCCTGCCGCACCGCCCTCAAAGACGCCGGCCTGCAGCCCGGGGAAATCGATGAAGTGATCCTGGTGGGCGGCATGACCCGCATGCCCAAGGTGCAGGCCAAGGTCAAGCAGCTTTTCGGCAAGGAGCCCCACAAAGGGGTCAATCCCGACGAGGTGGTGGCGGTGGGGGCCGCTATCCAGGGTGGTGTGCTGGGCGGTGATGTGAAAGACGTCCTGCTTTTGGACGTCACCCCTTTAAGCCTGGGCATCGAGACCCTGGGCGGGGTGATGACCAAGCTCATCGAGAAGAACACCACCATCCCCACTCGCAAGAGCCAAGTATTTTCTACCGCGGCCGACAACCAGCCCGCGGTTTCAATTCACGTGCTGCAGGGTGAGCGCGATATGGCCGGGGACAACAAGACCCTGGGCCGCTTCGAGCTGGTGGGCATTCCGCCCGCGCCCCGCGGCGTGCCCCAGGTCGAGGTGACCTTCGACATCGACGCCAACGGCATAGTCCATGTCAATGCCAAGGACCTGGGCACCGGCAAGGAACAATCCATCAAGATCACCGCCTCCAGCGGCCTCAGCGAGGAGGAGATCGAGCAACTGGTCAAGGACGCGGAGATTCATCGCGATGAAGACCAGAAGAAGCGCGAGCTGGTGGAGGCCAAGAATCAGGCCGACACCATGGCTTACGCCACCGAGAAAAACATCAAGGAGATGGGCGACAAGGTGGAAGAGGCCCTCAAAACCGACGCCGAGGCCAAGATCGCGGCGGTGCGCGAGGCCATAAAGGGCGAGGACAAGGCCGCCATTGATAGCGCGCTTAGTGAACTGACCACCGTGAGTCACAAGCTGGCCGAGGTCATGTACGCGGCTTCAGCCAGCCAGAGCGAGGGCCAAGCCGGGGATCCCGGACAGGAGGCGCCAGGCCAGGAGGCCAAGGCGGAGAAGGACGAAGAGGTTGTGGACGCTGATTACGAGGAAGTTAAGGATAAGTAACAGCAGCATAAAGTAAAGTATATCGAAGCGGCTCCTCGTCCTTTCACACGGGAGCCGCCTAATATCTATGTTGGTGACAGCTTGTTTTCCTGGCTGGCAGAGGCAACTTA
>CAZDRW010000723.1:220-1925 GCA_964507555.1 uncultured Desulfarculaceae bacterium | reverse complement strand
CCAGGCACGGATGGCCGACCGCTTTTTGAATGAGAAGACGCTGGCTTCGGTGGACGGCTCCTTCAACGCACTCCACCTGAACGGCGATTGGGTGGACGATGTGCTCCTGTATGGCAGGGGAGCGGGCCGCCGGCCCACGGCCTCGGCCGTGGTGGGCGACATCCTGGACACGGCCCGCGACTTATTGCGTGGTGTGGCGGGCAGGGTGCCTCCCTTGGGCAGGGCCGGCGCTTACGGCAACGCGCCCCTGGAGCTGAAACCCTTGAGCGAGGCGGTTTGTCAGTATTATTTCCGCTTCACCGCCTTGGACAAGCCCGGGGTGCTGGCCGGCATCGCCAAAATCCTGGCCGAGCACCATATATCCATAGAGGCGGTGATCCAGAAAGGGCGGCAGTCCGGCGGCGGGGTGCCGATTGTGATGATGACCCATGAAGCCAAGGAAGCCGAAGTCCAGGCGGCGCTGGGCAAAATCGATGGTTTGGAGGTCATCTCCCAGCCCACCATGCTTATCCGAAAGGCGTAAAGGCTTAAAAAACGCCATGAAATACTTGATTCTCGTCGGCGATGGCATGGGCGACCGCCCTTGCCCCCAGTTAGATGACCGCACGGTTTTGGAGGCGGCGGAAACCCCCCACATGGACCGCCTGGCCCAACAAGGCGTTTTGGGGCTGGCCAGCACTATTCCGGAGGGCAAGGACCCGGGTTCGGACACCGCCAACATGAGCCTCATGGGATTCGACCCGGCGGTGTACCACACCGGGCGCTCGCCCATCGAGGCCGCGGCCATGGGGGTGGACCTGGGTCCGCGGGACATAGCCTTCCGCTGCAACCTGGTTACGCTTTCCTGGCAGGACGGTTCCACGGAAATGGTGGACTACTCGGCCGGGCACGTGGACAGCGTAAGCGCGGCCCAGTTCGTCAAGGCCGTGGACCAGGCCCTGGGCCGGGAGGGGCTCAAATTCCATCCCGGGGTGAGCTATCGGCACCTTTTGGTTTGGCGGGACGGGCCCTTGCAGGCTTTCACCGTGCCGCCGCACGACCGCACCGGCCAAAAGGTGGACGACGTTTTGAACGCCGAAGGCGAAAGCGCAGCGGTCTATGACCTCATGCGCGCTTCCTGGCCGCTCTTGGCCGAGCATCCCCTGAACGGGCTTCGTCGCCACGATGGCAAGGCCGAGGTAAATTCCATCTGGTTGTGGGGCCAGGGCACCAAGCCCCACTTGGTCACTTTTCAAGAGCGTTACGGCCTGAGCGGATTTACGGTGAGCGCGGTGGATCTCATCAAGGGCCTGGGTGTGCTGGCGGGCTTAAAGGCGGTGGATGTGCCTGGCGCCACCGGCTTTCTGGACACCAACTACGCCGGCAAGGTGCAGGCGGTGCTGGACGGCCTAAAGACCAGCGATCTGGCTTTTTTGCACGTGGAAGCCCCGGACGAGGCGGGCCACAGCGGCAAGCTTGAGTTGAAAATGCAGGCCGTGCAGGAGTTTGATGAGCGGGTGGTGGGGCCGGTGCTGGCCGGTCTGGCTAAATTGGGCCCTCATAGGGTGCTTTTGGCCACGGACCACTATACGCCGCTTTCGGTGAAGACCCACACCCCGGAGCCGGTGCCCTTCGTGATCTGGGATTCGGAAAAGCCAGTGCCCGGCGGCGCTGGGTTCAATGAAAAGGCCGCCTTGGCCGCGGCGGGTGATATGGTGGTGCCCGC
>CAZDRW010000723.1:0-210 GCA_964507555.1 uncultured Desulfarculaceae bacterium | reverse complement strand
ATGGCCTCATAGAGCGCCTTGTGAGGGTCTGATGAGTCATAGGGTTGAAATCAGGCCACTATTCGGCGATGTTGACGCCATGAACGTGGTGTATTACGGCAACTACCTGCGCTTTTTCGAGCTGGGCCGGGCCGAGCTGATGCGCTCCGGGGGTGGCACCTATGCCGCCCTGGAGGCCAAGGGCCTACATTTGCCGGTTTCAGAGACTGG